>CAYLPD010000005.1:0-44607 GCA_964385515.1 uncultured Bdellovibrionales bacterium | reverse complement strand
GAAGAATTGGTTGGGGAAGCGCGCTTAGATGCAAGGAAGGCACACTACAACGCCACTTTCCATATCAACCGCAAGCTAGTCTATGATATCGTCATCTCCACCTACATTGACATCGCTCGCCATAAGGAATTTCACTTTGATAACCCGAGAACAAAAAAATCTGATGCGGTGAAGCGAGCGGCATATTTTACGAAATGGATTGTTCGATTTCGTCCCATTCAGATTCTCTTGAAGGAGTCTGTTTCTGATCCAAACACGGAGAACGACGCCCCTGTGCTGTTGAATGAGCTCTTGGCCATGGAATGGGGTATTTGCTGTATCGCCCAAGACGCCGGGCTAAGCGATCTCATGCTGAAGCGCAAGTCTCGTACGAATCTGCTTTATGACCTTCACTTCCGCGACCTGAATGTCGATGGGCTCTTGGCCATGTATCAACTAATCAGTGATATAGCCAAGACGGGACAAGAGAATCCTGTACTCGAGTTTCCAACCCGATAGGCTACTCGCAACAACTATTCAGCAGCTCGCTGATCTCCGAATACTTCCGCACCCACAGCACCTTCACCCCAAGCCCTTCGAGCTGCATCGATAGAAGGCGGTTCTGAAGCCGGGATTTCTCGAGTTTTTGGATTGCGAAATGGCGGTGAGGATGAACGCCACAGTGCTGCGTACGCGCGTAATCGAGTAGTCGCCTCAGATTGGGATCAGAAACTGAGAGGCCAATCAGAAGGCAACTGCGACTCATGAAGTGATGCAACTGAAACGCATTCACCCAATTTGCCGATTGCATATACTGTCCGTGGTAATCGCGCTCTGAGAAAACGACGGCTTCTTCCAGAAAGTGGTCTTCGGGATCATCGGACGGATGCGGGAGATATCCGTGCGGATGATAGATCCTGAGCATTCTTTTCGTCTTCGAGAACGTAGCCGCCGAGTGGACGACATGATAGTCGCGGCCAAGTCCACCTAGACATCGCTCCAGCGTGTTATCAAAGTTGTACGTAATGACGTGCTGCGTGCTGTACGGGCCGTTCGAAAGGAACTGGTGGCAGATCGTTTCAAGCAGCACTCTCGCTTTTTTCGCGCGGTACTTCTCATAGAGACACTGACGGAGCAGTTCGAGTACTTTCGATCGAAAGTTCAACAGCCCTTCCAGTTGCCGAACAAGAAGCAAGGGGTTGTCCGTCCAGGCCGTCCTTTGCTATTGCCACACGCACGACCAATCATTTCTACTACTAAAGGGCGCCACATTGGAATTCCAACGGTGTGCGAGACCCCCGAACCAAGCACTAGGGACCACCGGCACTCTCGAAGAACGTCCCGAAGTTCTTCGATGGCCTCAGCTTGCGTTCCCTCCTCAAGCAATTGCATCCCCAAGCGCTGACCAATCCGACGGAGGCTCCTTGGTTTTGTTCTCACTTGTTTCATACCATCAATTCGCGAAGGGACGCCCCCCGAGCCCGCCCGCCTACCGTTCGTCATCCGGACCTGTGAGCCCGCGGCTCACCAAGCGATACCCCATTGCCTGCTGGCTTACAGGGAAGCGCGAGGCTAGTTCAGCGGTAAGCTGCGACAGTGATATCGACGGTCTTTCGTCAACAAGTGCCAGGACCGCCTTCTCCACCATGCGCTCGGGCATAAGGAGTGCGGCAGCAAACGTATTGGCCTCGATCTCTTTGCGGTCGATGCCATATGAAGATCGGCCATCGCGCTTGTTGAGTACCACCTTGTCGACGAAGATGTCACCGACATGCCGCAAGCAGTAGTGCCCGATCTCATGGGCGATGGAATAGCGCTTCCTGACGAGGGAGTGCGCTTTGTTTACTGCGATAACTGCACCGCCCGCCTTTCGGATGAGAACCCCTGAGAGATCATCGTCGAAAGGCTCGTTGGCAATCTGAATGCCGAGGTGGTCCGCAACGCGCTCGACATTGACCGGAGGGCGTGTGATGCCGATGTCCTTTAGGAGAGCCTCGGCTTTGCTCTCGATCACCCTCATTTCTTTATCCTCCCACGCAGTCCTTCGGAATGCTCCATGAGTTTCTTCACGAGTGCTTCATCGTGCTCTTCAAGCTCCATCTCCTTGAGCTTTCTTGTCTGGATGCCGTGGGGAGACAGGACCTCTGGCGGAGGAAGCAGGTCATGCGGATGCTTGTCGACGGCCGCCGCAAGCTCATAGGCAGCGTGGAGGGACACATGCTGCCGTCCTCGTTCAATATTCGTGATAGAGGTTCGGCTCATGCCAACGCGGTTGCCGAGTTCCGCCTGTGTAATGTGCGCTCTCTGACGATGCTCTTTTAGTGCGGTGCCGAAGTAGCGATAGAGTTCGTCCATGGGAACGCGATTCTAGTCGCGCCATGGTGAAATGTCAATAATACAAACATTCTTTTCGTGCGCGCTACAGCGTGCAAAAACCCTACCCTCGCGGTAGAATGATCCCCATTTACATCACCGAGGCATCTTGCTCGTGGACGTAACCGAAGGAAACAAAAAGCAAAAGCGGGCTGGAGTTGGCCCTCCAGCCCGCTTTTCCCAGTATGCGAATGGTCGCCTGGGGACTCCGATTGAGTATCCAACCGGCGGTGATACGCCTCAAAGATACACCAGTTGGGGAAACGCAAATCACCATTCGGAAGGGAGGAATGGATGAATGACGAAACCCCGAAAACCGGCCCCGCCGGGCTTTAGGTGGATCTTCCCCCGCACCGCAAGGGACGCGGCGGAAAGATCCTCTACGCCCGCGACTACGGGTACGAGGTGTGGTGCTTTCTCGTACCGGTGCGCTAGTCAACCGTAGTCGGCGGTAGGCCGCTCCAAGCGGCCTACCCATGCATCGCCTATTGATCTTCTTTGAGGTGTCAAATGCCAAACAAACGTAATTTTCATGTAGTCCCCCATGACGACGGCTGGGCGGTCAGGCGCGAAGGCGCCGAGCGGGCCCGGTCCGTCCATTCCACGCAGGCTGATGCCATACGCGACGCCCGCGATGCTGCCATTGCCGAACAGGGTGAGGTTCTTATCCACGGCGAGAACGGCCAGATCCGTGAACGCAACAGCTACGGGAACGATCCGTTCCCGCCGCCCGGCTGATTGGAAGCGAGGGCCGGCGTGCAAGAAACGCCGGCCCCCCTTTCCCTTTGTCAGTCCGGACCGCAAGACATATGCAATCACGATAGGAAAAACATCATGGGTAAGTTCGAAATATTCCTGGCCAAGAATGGCAGCTACTACTTTCGCCTGAAGGCGCCAAACGGCGAGATCATTCTCCAGTCGGAAGGATATGCCTCGAAACAGGGCGCCGAGAACGGCGTTAAGGCCGTGAAGCAGTACGCGCCTGGGGCATCCGTCTCGTATCTCAACTAGCCTGCACTTTGGGCGCCGGGTCGCAAGATCGCCCGGCGCCACCCCCGGCCATGCGCAGAGGATCGGCGTGTGTCGTATGCGCGAGCGAGTTGGTTCCGGGTACCTCGACCAATGAGAAGACCCGACCATTCGGCCGGGTCTGAAATGGGACCGCTGTCCCGGATTCACGCTTCCATACGCACCGCGGCACCGAGTTCCGCCAAATAGCGACAGGCTCGGGTAGCCGCTGACGCGGCGCCCACCAGCGCCGTCCGCTTCTCCCGGAGCACCGCGAGCCAGCTCTTCACGTAGAGCGCATGGTCCGGCCGCGGCTCGTTCGCCACGCCGAGATCAGCACAGAGGAACGCGGCCCCGAGTTCAGCGACGAGTTCCTCCATGGCATACGCGTGCGAACCGAAGCGGCCGACGAGGTCGCGATCGAGACGAGACGCATGCCCCGTCCAGTGCACGTGCTCGTGGAAGAGCGTGGCATAGAAGGCCTCTGTCGCTGTGCTCGTTTCCGTTCCGGTAAAGCAGGACCGCTCCGGCATCTGGATATGGTCGGTCGAGCGCTGGTAGTAAGCCCGGTCGCCGCCGTAGCGGATCGCAGCGCCCATGCGCTCGATGAAAGCTTCGGCCTCGTCGAGACGAAGGGTGCCATCTTCCGTTTGCGGCTCGTCGGCTTGGAAATCGTCGACTTGGGCCGCATTGAAGACGTACGAGGCCCGGAGGACAACCCGTTTCCGCGCGTCCGAATCGTTGGTTGGATCAGACGGTGTCATCTCTTCCTTGTAGAAGACGATGAGCGTCGCCTTCTCCCCTCTCCGGACCTGGGCGCCGAGCTTAGCCCACTGACGGTACGTCGCCCAAAGCGGCACGCCATAGCCCCGAAGCTCGCTCGCCGCCCAGAGGGCCAGGGTATTGAAGCCGTGATACGGGCGCTTCGAAAGGGCATTCTGCGGGAAACCCAGTGCCGTATGCTGATGCCACGGCATTTGATATGCTCCCGCGATCCCCGATTCGATCGCCCGAATGATTTCTGCCGTGACTCGTTGGTACACGTCGCCGCCAGTGCGGTTTGCAGGCTGGTCCATATGACTTCTCCTTGGCACACGCGGAACACCGCACCATGCGGTGCTCCGCGGTACCCGGGAGCGAGGCTCTCGGCCTGGAGTGCGGCGTACGTTCTCACATTCCTGTCGCTGCCGGTGTCCGCCGAGACACTCTTCGGCCGGGTTGTCGGCGTGAGCGATGGCGACACCATCACGGTGCTCGACGAATCGCGCCAGTCATACAAAGTGCGGCTCGCCGGGATTGATGCGCCTGAGAAGAAGCAGCCTGCCCTTCGGCGAGCGCTCGAAGCAGGCGCTCGCGACTATGGTCTTCGGCCAAAACGTGCGGATCAAATGGCACAAGGAGGATCGTTACCGACGCATCGTCGGTCAGGTGTGGGTGGATCTGTCCGAGCATTTCTGTGCGAGCCGGCCGTGCCCGCGGGCGCTCGATGTCTGTCTCGCCCAAGTGGCAGCCGGCCTCGCTTGGCATTACCGGAAGTATGAGAAGGAGTAGTCAGCGGACGATCGGGTACGGTACGGGGAGACGGAAGCAGCGGCACGTCTGAAACACCTCGGTCTGTGGACCGATCCGAATCCCATCACGCCTTGGGAATGGCGCAAGCACTCGGTCAGTCGTCCTTCACTTCTGCGTCGAGCGCTTTCCGCGCGTAGAAGGCGAGACCGAGGGCCGCGGCATCGAAGAGGCTCTGCCTTGGATCCTCGCTCATCCAGAGCCGGCGCACGCGCGGCAGCCGATGCGCGAAGGCCGGAATCTCCGTCGCGATGGCTTTGGCGATCTCGTACTTCGTGACCGCGCCCACGGGCGCGAAGCAGACGCGGATGTCGGTGCGAGCAATCCGGTGGACATCAACCTGTTCGACATCCGCCACGTGCCGAAGCATGCGGTAGAGGCGCTTGATCCGAGCGGCTCGGCGGACTTGGCCCGTTCCCGTATGTTCGATGACCAGGGCCTCGGGATGGTAGCGTTCGATGAGGGTTTTCACCTCGTCGGCGGTCTTCGCGTTCTTGCGCTTGCCGCGAATCCCTTTAACGCCCCAGTCGAACGGGGCGTCCGGTCCTTCGAAGAGGACAAAGGCGAAGCCGTGGGAGGTGGGATAGATTGTGAGGACGAAAGACGGATGGGGAGTGCTCGTCATACGCCCTTGGCTTTGGGCGACGGGGTGATCGCCCGCTTCAGGGCGAGTTCGAGCAGCTCCCTCTTGCGCTTCTCTCGCGGTTTGATACTGTGGATGAAGCTCTCGTGGAGGGCGGCGGCTCGGACCATGAGCGCTTCCTCCGTTTCCGCGTAGATGTGTGGAAAGAGCAGTTTCGGGGGCTCCCCAAAGAGCACTTCCAGGGCGAGCGCACTCTCTAAACTCGGGATGCGCTCGCCCTGCTCGATGCGGGATATGCAGGCATGATCTTCGATGCCCAAGAGGCCCGCGACCTCCTTTTGCGTGAGGGCCCAGCGTCGCCGCTGGGTCCGTACATAGTTGAGCGGCACTTTTTCTTTCATATGCGCCCTCACGCTCCGGGGTTAAAAAATGCGGAACGATCGGGTGATTTCATTTTCGCGTAGTCGAGCGAGATGGCATAGCGGAGCAAATGTGCCGGAGCGGCACATTTCGGCACTTCGGGTGACGTGGGTGAGGTCGGTGACTTCAGGGAAGTGTCCGGGGACGACACGTTCCCCGAAACGACGGATCAGCCTGAAGCCGCAACTCGGAAGGCGGGACACCTCTTGGAAGTCCTAATGTCACCCATGTCACCGCGCGGGCAAACTCCATGCTGAGGGCTTACCCGTCGCAGTCGGCCACTGCACTCACTGCCCCGGCAAGGAAGTTTCCACAATAGTCACGCCCGGATCCCTACTGCCCGAACGTTGGATCGATCGAGCCGTCTCCATTGATCCGCATGAGGTAGATGCCACCCCGGGTATATGGGTAGCCGCATGCGTAGCTGCCGGCCACAATAATCCGGCCATCAGGCTGCATGAACGCACCGCCCGGCGGCTCATTGCAGAGCGCGCTTCCGAGCACCAGATGCCAGGTCCGTTGGGCCGGTGTCGACGGGTACACCAAATCGGCTTGATTGAAGGAAACATCGGGCGTTCCGTTGGCATTCAGGCGACTCACCGCCAGATAGTCGTCAAAGTACGAAACAACGGTCGCTCCGACAAGCGTCGTCTTGCCATTGTGAATAAACTGACCGACGAGTGGCGGCGACATGAAGGGTCGCACCCAGCCGAAATCGGTGAGCACACCGCCATAGGTAAAGGTCGGGTCAAGCGTGCCATCAGGAAGCAGCCGGTAGATGGTTGATCCCATGTTGCTATAGTAATTCCAGCCCGTCGCAAGAATTCGATTGTCTGGACCGAAGGAGAAGCCTTGGATAGTTCGAATCCCGGGCATGGACGTAACGTTGGTTGGATCCGCCGCACTGTAGAGGGGCAGGAGCCGGTTCCCTTGGTCACCAAACGAGGTGTCGAGGATACCCGCTGGTGTGAGACGCACGGCGTAGGTCTCGCCTTGGTAATTGGCGCAGTAGGACGTACAGCCGCCGAGGAGAATCCGCCCCACCGCATCCACCGCGACACCGGAGAAGTATGAATGAACAAAGGGCTGGTACCCGGCGATGGGGTCGGTCCACGTGAACACTCCAGTTCCCCCATTGAAACTGTCGTCCAAGGCTCCGTCGGCATTGATCCGGAAGGCGAGTCCCTCCCAAAAGCACGTTGAGAAGGGACAGGTCAATCGCACGCTCTGACCAGCCACGATAATGCGATCGAATGCATCGACCGTGATCCGGTTCGCCATCGTTTGGAGGAGATCAAATCGAGCATTGTCGAGCCGGAATATCCCCTGGCCGGCGAACGACGTATCGAGCGCACCATTTTCTGTCAAGCGAACAACATGGGCACGCACATTCGCGTCACCTACGGTCCTGAGGGATGAGCTCGACAGCACGATGCGTCCGAGGCTATCGATCGCCCCCAAACAAAGGTCGGAACTGCCATCAATATTCTCAAAGCCTGGGGTCAGATTGCTGATCGAGACGCTGCCGCCACTTCCAAATGTCGGATCAACCGCGCCCGTGGCCGAAACGCGTAGCAGGGTGTGGCCAAAGTCGGTGCGGGAGCCACCCACCCCATTGCCGAGACGAGCGGCGATGATGTAGCGATCGCCCTGCTTGAGAAACTGCATACACCCGCCGCCGAACGCGGGGTTGTCATACAGGATGACTCCCGGATCGGTTTCCGTCACGTGAATCTCGCGCGTAACGGTCGTCGCGGCTCCCTCATTGTCCGTCACCGTCAGCTGAGCCTGGTAGATGCCGGGAGCCGCATACGCAGTGTCGTAGATTGATGGGCCCGGATTGGACGTTTGCCCATCCCCAAAGTCCCAGGCATACGTCGCGATAGTGCCGTCCGGATCACGGCTCGCGGAAGCGTCCAGTCGAACAATTCCCGAGACTTTGACCACAGATGGGGTCGCCGTAAAGGACGCGACCGGGGGACGATTGCCTTGAATAGCCACAACCGATATCGTGAGCTCGACTGATTCGGGGTTTGTCGCCCCGCGATCGTCAGTCACGGTGAGGCGAACCGTCTTCGGCCCTGGAGTGGTGTAGATGTGGGGCTGGAGATCTGGCCTCGAATCACTCAGGCCACTGCCGTCGCCAAAGTCCCAAGCGTAGCTGACAATTTGGCCGTCCGGATCCCGACTGGCCCTAGGATCGAACGTGATCTCTTGGCCAACGGCGACGGTTAGGGTGTTGGCATTACCAACGCTCGCCGAGAACGAGGCGATGGGGGGTTGATTTGCCTGCTGTCCACAGGATGAGCGACGAAGGCCTCTTATCGAATTGAGAGTGATATCGTAGATCAGCGATTCACTGTTGCTTCCTTCGGCCAAATAGTACTTCAGAAGATCGTGGCCACCTCCGCCTGTATTTTCAATATTGCCAGGTAGCGTTGACAACCCCTCCCTCGCTCGTTCTGAGGTTACTTCTCGGATTACGTCGTCATCTTTGAGGGTAATGTGTGCGCTACCCAGCTCCGGAGCCGCCGGCTTGGCATTGACTCCTTCCGGCGTAGCAACAGCCACGATTGCGAAGGCGTAAGCATCACCTTGAGTCGTAAGTAACACCGCCTCCTGGTTTGCGAACAGGTTTCCCTGCGAGTGTGACACGACAATGACGTTGCGTCTCTTCTGCGTGATCTCATCATGGTAAGCATCGACATGTTGCTGTAGCACGCCGACATCCACATCTCTCTGTGAAAGAATGGTCGTGCGTATTACTTGATTCACGCGATCTCGTTGCTCCGGGGTTAGGTCGTTGCGACCCAGGAGGCCGAGCCAAGCCTCAATCTGAGTATTAGCGCCCGCTTGCGCGGCGGACTCGACGAGGTCGTCATAGAGTCCTTCGGTAGGATTGCGGGCCACACGAAACTTCAACAGTCCAAAGTCTTGCTGTGAGAGTCGTCGTTCGAATAGCCCCCGTATGGATTTCAAGGCCTTGTTCTGCTTTTCCTCGGGGTAGTTGACGCCGTTGAGGAAGAAGATCGTTGTGGCATCGCATGGCAGTAGTTGTTGGGCCCCAGCGTAGGCCGACCAAGTGAAGAGCAAAACCGCTGCAAGATGTGCAAAGCGCACGTTTGACCTCCCTTATTGTGAGCAGGCGGCCGGGCCCGGTTCGTAGTAGTCGGAGACGCTTCCCGAGATCAAGTCTTCATATGCTGAATAGGCTGCGCTTCTATTCGCGGTATCAAGGTGTCGAGCCGTAAGATCCATGAGGGAATCAAAGGCCCGATCGGCGATAAGGTAATCGAGACACTGGGTTATCCGAAAATACTGGCGCGACATATCCATTGCCCTTTCTCGATCCTTGGCTTGACCGCTCTGGATCGAGGCGCCTCGGACAATAGCGGCATCGTTCATGACTTTGAGTACAGATGCTTCACCAACGTAAGTGAACGCGATCCATCTCTCAATATCATCCCTCACCCCATTCCCGTTCGAATCGATTCCTTCAAGGGTGGCCTTCCCCGCTTCTCCGGGATCAGGCGGAAGCGCAATGGACGAAAACGTGAGTTCCACCGGCAAGGCTTCCGCCCGGAAGACTTCTAACGTCTTACCATTGGGTAGGACGCGTTCAAGGAGGAGCTCGTCGCGCACCACGAAGAACGGGGTATTCGGCGGGGCGGTCACTGTCACTTGCACCGATACGCGGGCCCCGCGCTTCAGGACTGGCGGAAAGTTCGGGGGTATGACGTTCACGTAGCGAGCGATCGCTCCTTCGGGAACAATACGTAACTGTTTCGTTGCTGGTATCGGGAGAAAACCAGTATGAATGAGCGTCACGGAGTAAGTGGCGCTCTCTCCTGGGGCGAGACTGGCAGGCGCCAGCCGTGCCGGTTCCCAACTCACCCGCGGTGGCAGCGCCCACGCGGCGCCGACGACGAAGAGGCTGAGGAGCACGCCGATAGTGGCAAACCAGGTGGCCTTGATGATACGCATAGGAGTGTCACTCCTCTCCCTGAGGGGAGCGGTGCTTGAGGATTGAATCGGGACTGAGGAAGTACTGAGGGCGCCGGAGTCCGGCACGAGGACGTGCGACGGCTGGGAACGAATCTCCTCGGCAGCGCACGAGATGCTTCTTCTCTGCATTGCTTCTTGTCCTGACCTTGTGTCGCCACGTCTTGATGCGGGGCGATCCGTATTGGGGAAATCAATATTCTTGTTTCAGATTACTCCGGATGTTGAGTTCTTACAAGATGGTATTGGCATCGGAAGAACAAAAATATTTGAATGCCGATTTGGTCTCGCTCAACGCAGATCTCGATCATCTCCGTTGAGGTCCGGCATCACCCTGATGCACCGGCGGACACCACGCTCCCGGATGAGTGAGCGTCCGCTTCGGATACTGGCGCGCTGGATGACAAACTACTGGCTAGCGTCTCCGAATCGGAATCGACAATCTCCGGGTCTCGTTCCTCAGGCAAAGCGAGCCGGTCGAGGGCGGACCGGAAGACCAGATACTTCCCCTGCCGACGCACCGTCTCCATCCCGAGCCGAGCACGGAGCAGGTAGCCGACATAGCGGGTCGTCAAGGGACGATTCTCAGTCTCGCCGACGCGATCGATGAGTCGGGCGGTCAATGCTCCGACCGACACCGACAGTACTTCCTTCGACTCGAAGCATTCCGAGAGCACCTGGAGCAGGACACCCTCCAGACTCTCTCGCCGTGGCGCTTGTCGGACGACATCTTGACCCTCGACCAAATGGCGGATCACCTCGCGGTCCTGCTCGTCTTCAATGATGGAGAGGAGCGGCACCAGAATCTGATTCAGCCGGGGCGAGACCGTCGGATCGACGAGAGCTTCGTGCGCAAAGAGAAGCGGCAGCATGGCGAATCGGTACCAGAGGAGCGCATGGCGAAGGGCGAGCGCTTCCTGCCGCTGACTATCGGGCAGACTGATCGGGATGTCAGTGCGGAGCGCCTTTCGTCCCATTTCCTCGGTGAAGAAGCGGCTCTCCAGGGCTTCGTCCTCGTAGGAACGGCGCATCGCAACGATCTTCGGACCAAAGACATTGAAGGCGCGCGGCTCGAATTCCTTCTTCGGGGTCACGGCGGTCCGGAGCACTGGGAACCCCCGCACATTCCCGTTATTGAAGATCTTCACGAGTTCCGCCTTCTCGTCGGAGAACCGAAAGTCCGCCTCGTCGAAAATGAGGGTACCGCGGAAGGTATCGAGCATATGGAAGATGGGCGAGATGGTCGAAGCCCCGGAAGCGAAGAACGCCTTGTGGCAGAGCGATCCGATGACGAAGAGGGCACGAGTCTTCCCGGAGCCATAGTCCCCGCGGAGCCGGAGGTAGGGCAGTTCATTGAAGGCGTCATACACCCACGTAAGGAGGATGTAGTAGCTCGCGAGGGTGCGGAAGGCGTCGCCCACGTCGACGTAGCGATGGAGGTACGCGTCGATCCGCTGCACGAGATCAGCCAGCGTGCCGTAAGGTTCGGGTCGCGACGCGAGGAGCAGCACCTGGTGCTTGATGAGGTTGTTCGAAGCCGAAAACGGTTTGAGGCGGGTTCCGTCGGGCAGCGCATAGGTGTCATGGAGATCAGGCTCGCGCGGGCCGCCAACCGCGAGCTGCGTCTTCCTCATTTCAGGATCGTAGACGAGTTCAATCAGCGTACCGTCAGGAAAACGGTGGGAGACCGTCGGGATGGCACGCTGCGACTCTTGGGAGGTTTTCATACTTCCAGCGTAGCGAACGAAGACGGAGCCTCCGAGACGCGAGAATGTGCCAGCAGAGCACGCTGCGACGCCTACCGGGTACACGGCCCGCGAGCGACAGTAAATGAGCGCCATCCGGCGTTAACGTGACAAAAACTGTTTACTTGCTATGGTGTACACGCTATTCCGATGGTATGAAGTATTTCGTCTACTGCCGCAAATCGACTGAATCCGAGGATCGCCAAGTCCTGTCCATCGCATCCCAGCGAACAGAAATCGAGCGCACTTTCGGAAGCGCACCGGACGTCCAGATCCTACAGGTCTTGGAAGAGTCTTTTAGCGCCAAGGCGCCCGGCCGCCCGGTCTTCGATGCGATGCTCAAGCGCGTGGAGAAGGGCGAGGCAGAGGGCATTATCGCCTGGCATCCAGACCGCTTGGCCCGGAACTCCGTCGATGGAGGCCGCCTTATCTACCTGCTCGATCAGGGGCGGCTCCGGGATCTCAAGTTTTCGACCTTTTCCTTCGAGAACAATCCGCAGGGCAAGTTCATGCTCTCGATCATCTTCGGGTATTCGAAGTACTACGTCGACAACCTGAGCGAGAACGTCAAGCGCGGCAACCGGGCCAAAGTTGAACGCGGTTGGCGACCAGGCATTACGCCACTCGGGTACGTCAATGATCCCGAAACCAAGATCATAGTGCCCGACGGCTCCCATTTTGAAGCGGTGCAACGCATTTTCCGGCTCGCTCTCACGGGCGTGTATCCCGTGCGGTCGATTCTCCGCATTGCGACTGAGGAATGGGGCTATCGCATGCCGGACAATCGTCGCTACGGCGGCCGGCCACTGGCGCAAAGCACGCTCTACCACATGCTCGGCAATCCGTTTTACGCAGGCTACTTCTACTGGAACGGCCGACTCTACCCCGGGAAACATCAACCCATGGTCACGATGGACGAGTTTCAACGAGTACAGTCCCTCATCGGCCGCCCGGGGACCCAGAAACCGCAGAAACACACCTTCCCCTTCACGGGTCTCATCCACTGCGGGGAATGCGGCCTCATGGTTACGGCCGAACACCACATCAACCGATACGGAAGCCACTACATCTACTATCGCTGCACCAAGCGGCATGGGAGCGCGCGTTGCCGGCAACCGTATATCGGAGGTGCCGAACTAGAAGCACAATTTATCCATTTCATCGAACGCATCACCTTGGATGCTGAGACGGCCTTGGAACTTAGCCAGCAGGTCGTAGCTGAACACCAGAACGGCGCGCTGCAATTCCACAACGCACGGGCAAACATTGATCGGGAAATCCAGTCACTTGGGCAGCAGCTTTCAACGCTCACCGATTTGCGGGTACGTGGCCTGATTCAGGATGAGGAGTACATGGCTCGGCGGCGAGACATCGAGTTGGCCACGGCAGCAGCCGAGGATCGGATGAAGACGATTGAGAGCGGTCCGGAATGGTTCGAACCCGCCCAGCTGCTCGTTTCGTTCAGCAAACAAGCCTTAGATTGGTTCGCCCATGGAACGGACGACATAAAGCGCAGCATCGTGTCAGCTGTCGGTTCGAATTTCACGCTCGCCGACAAACAATTACGCGGTGAAGCCAAAAACCCGTTCTCACTCCGCGTCGAAGAGCCTACAGTTCTCTATAGGTCGGAGCACCGGGAATCGAACCCGGACTACAAGACCCCCAGCCTTGCGTACTACCACTATACTATGCTCCGAAAAAATATTGGTTCTGCCAATGTATTGACCCGTCCGAAGACAGAGGGACAAAGGCAGGCTACAGCTGAAATATCCTTTCACGTCCAGACATGGAAACAGAGTGAGAATATCAAAGGTACAGAGAAATGAAAAGGAGCTCTCTTGTGGAGGCTCCTTGATCGCTGCGCTGCAGCTCAATGGGCCGGGTAGTGGCTCATCGTCACCGAGGGACGATTTTATTGCTTTGTGTTGCTAGGGTTGTTCCCAGCGAATTGCAACCAGCGTCGTGATGGTTGCGTGACCAAATTGGGGTTTACGGCTCTGGTGTCTCCCTCCCCTAACCGGCTTTGAACTAAACCTAGATTTTCTGCTATTTTTTCCGGTGGCAACGACATCAGAGCACTGTTTGCTTCTCCATTTTGGATCATATTTCATATCCCCCAAACACATAGGCAATTGCCTAACTACAAGAACTTTGACGGACACCGCTCACCCGAGCGTAACCGCCCCCATCTCTCGGACACTCACGAGAGGTAATCACTATAGTACAATAATTCTCGTTTTCTGCAAGGAGGCACGAAAAAGAGCCCTTTCGGACTCCTTCCTGAGCACTCTTCATCCCGGTAGCTACTCAAGGATGCCGTCAAGGTTCACATCGTAGAGGATTTGCTCCTGAACGAGGCGATAGCTAATGAGTTCTTCGGACTTGAACCAGATAGCAATCTCGCGCTCTGCTTCCCCAGGACTATCCGAACAATGGATGAGATTTCGGACGGCTCGATTGTCAATCGCGGACAAGCTGTAGGTATCAATGGTGAAATCGCCTCGGATTGTCCCAACATCCGAAGTGCTTGGTTCAGTGCTTCCCACTAACTTTGTCGTAATTGCGACTGCGCCCAAACCCTCCACAACGAGACCAAGCACCGGCCCCGATGTCATATACTCAACAATGGTCCGAATAATGTCCTTCCCGTATTCAGTCGCGTCTTTCTCAATCGGCAAACCATGCGTCTTGCGGTCCTCGATAACGCGCTGACCCTTCTTCAGGTACCACTCATCGTTCTTCTGGTAGTGCTCCCAACACTGTTCCTCCTTGGCCACCACAAACTTGACTGCAATGAGCTTCAATCCAGTCCGTTCAATTCGACGAATCACCTCTCCAATCAATGAGCGCTGAATAGCGTCCGGCTTCAAAATAACCAGTGTCCGTTCTTTCTTCGGGTGTACAGCAGCCATAATCTCTTGTGTGCCTTAAGAAGAAACAATTACGCTGGGACTGTAACACAAAAGATTGTTTTCTGCAAGCAAAGCACTCCTCACGCTCAACAACCCACTACTCCCCCCTCCCGATCGGATTGATGCTGTGGCTTTCTCTCTGGCAGACCGGTGTCCGACAACGATAGAGAATATCCCCATCGGTATCTGTCCGAAAAACAGCCACTCCGTGTGTTTGAAGTCGTTCCAAGACCAGTGGGTGGGGATGTCCGTAGGTATTTTTTCCGACTGAGATAATAGCCTCCCTGGGACGGACAAGATCAAGTACGTCCACGCTCGTCGAAGACTGCGATCCATGATGCGCGACCTTCAGGACATCTACCGGCACCAAATCCCTAATAAACTGTTCCTCATCCGGCAAATCTCCAGTAAAGAGGAAACTCGTTTCATCAAACTCAAAACGCGCCACGACACTCCCTTCATTTGTCTCTGGAACATCTGGTGGCAATAACACATTTGGGAACAAGATGGTGAGTTTCCCGCCATGAGGGAGGGTAACCGTTGTTCCACGTACGGCGGGTATTGACGCTGTGCCTTCACGTTCCAGATCATGATAAAAAAGGAATGCTGATTTCGTATCCGTTCGAGCTCCGGTATCAAGCACCGTCTTCACCTGGTACCGCGCCAAGAGCGCCGACAGCCCACCAACATGATCAGCATCTGGGTGAGTTGGGATGAGCACTTCAATAGTCCGGTCATAAAATGGCATATAGCGTCCAAGTCGGGACAGAAGACGTTGTCCATCCCGCCCGCCATCGATCACGATCTGATTCATCCCCTGACTGATGAGAATCGCATCTCCCTGTCCCACCGCGAGAAAGACGATGCGCGTTTCTCCAGCATTCACACGGATGACATACAACCACAAGCCACAGACAAGAACCAACAACGCGAGCAGTCCGCAGAGAATTGATTTAGTGATCCACCCCCAATACATAGCGTTTGCGAAAACGTTCAAATAAATAGACTACCAGCCCGATACCGGCATACCAGAGTACGGCAAAGGAGGGGTGGTTGTCGAGCCCGCCCTCCGACAGACTGAGGCTCGCCCAAGAGAATGCGGCCATTCCCTCAGCCAGTCGGATGATGAGGGTAAGCGGCAACCAAACGAGCAGCATGAAGAGGTGAGCGAAGCCAGGCAAGAGAGCCGCCAGGGCCACAGCAGCGATACCAGCAAACATCGCGATAGGAACAAGTGGGAGAACAAGGACATTGGCGACAGGGGCGATAAGCGACACCGTTCCGAAGGCCGAGAGAATAACCGGAAGGGTAAAAAGTTCAATAACAACTGTCGTGGAAAACAATGCAACAAGTTTGCCATACCACCGACGAAAGAAATCAAATGTCTCAAACGAGCGCGCGAGAATAAGCAAAGCTAGGGTCGCGAGAAACGACAGCTGGAACCCAATATCATAGCGGATGAGGAGTGGGTTGAACACCAACATGCCAACACCAGCAATGAGAAGCCCATTCCAAGACGCCGCTGGCCGACCAACAAGGTAGGCACCAAACGCAAGCCATGCCATGAGTGCCGCCCGAAGCGATGCCGCCGAACCATCGATAACCAGAAGAAATCCCACAAGACCAATGATTGCGATTCCTACCGCAAAGCGACGCCACAATCCGAGGACGAGCGCGAGAATAACCAGTCCTTCCGCCACGACACTCATGTTGTACCCCGACACCGCGACGATATGCGACAGCCCCGAGCGTGCAAACGCCGTCTTTGTCTCTGACACCAAAGTATCGCTCCCGCCAATGAGTAGTCCGGCCAGCAGTCCCGACTCCGGCTCAGGCAAGAGTTGGTTCACTCGATCACGGAATCCGGACTGGACAGCATAGAGCAGGGTTCGAATGTGGCGGTCTTCGTTCGGCAACACGCGACTTACCCCTCCCCGCTCGCACACATAGCCTACCCCCCGCGTCACGAGGAGGAGCCGGTAATCAAATCCTGGCTCAAAGTTCTCGGGTCGTGTCAGCTGACAGCCAAACTCTAGCTGTTCACCTGGCACACCCGAAACATCGATCGGTGCCCGATAGAGAATATCTCCTCCAACCCAGTCGTCTGTCTTGGGCCGCAACGTCATAGGACGGTAAAACACCTTCACCTGACCCAGCTCGATAATTTCAACGAGTCCTGAAAATTCACTGTGCTCGGGCAACCTCTGCCACTCACGGTATTCATGCGTATACAAGAGTAAACCGCTCCCAAGCGCAAGCACGCTGATGAGTCCTGTCTTGATGCGTCTCCGGTCCGGAAAAAGGCTGCAAAATATAATGAAGGCTACCATACCGAGCAACACATAAACACCAGCCGCCGCTCCTGTCCAAGCCGCCAGTGCCATGCCAGCCATCATACTCATTGTCAGTCCGGTCACCCACCTCGACATATCCGTATCCACTCACTTCAATCGGTCCCGCCGCCAGAAATAAAAAGTTGTTATTGATCAAATTTCTCCAGTACCCGCCTGAAACCACGCGCACTGCCAAACGATTGATACACGCTGGCAAAGCGGATATAGGCTACCTCGTCGAGATCTTTCAGCTTGTCCAAAATAATTGTCCCAATCTCACGACTCGTAATCTGATTCTTTTTTGCCTTCTCGGCAATCGTGTATTCGATCGCGCCGAGAAGCCGCTCAAATCGATCATCCGTCATCGGGCGTTTCTCAAAAGCCTTGCGAAGGCCGGCCTCAATCTTCTTGCGTTCGTACGGTTGATGATGACCATCCTTCTTGACTACCGATACGCGAAAGAGTTCCGCCTGCTCATAGGTTGAAAAGCGTGCCTGACACGCTAGACACTCGCGGCGGCGGCGGATGACCCGGCCCTCAAGCGTCTCGCGCGAGTCGGTTACCTTCGATTCAGGGTGATTGCAGAATGGGCAGCGCATAGGAACCCAGAGATTAGTTTTTAGCTGCTAGTGGTTAGTAACTATAAGAATGCCGGTGGTCAAAGAGCGTCCTTCACTGTAGCAAAATGGCGGAAAAAGAAAACCCCTCCCCGCGCACGTTAAGGGGGCGGCAGAGTTTACACTTGCCACAGTTCATCGATCAGCCATTGCCCATCGAACCGTGGCTGATCCAGATCCGATCGCCGCTACAGTCGTCATGGACGGCGAAGTTGATCGGGAGCGAGCCCTTGAAGGCGAGAAAGATAAAAGTGAACACCTCCTTAAAGTTAGTGTTGTCTCGCGACAGATGGTAGAAGTTTGAGCCACAACCATTTGGTGCGTTGGTCAACACCACGATATCGGTCGGGTCGATGTAGACTCGGGCGATAGTGATGTTGTTGACCTCGTGGGTAGCCTGGGCGACACTGGCCACCAACAGAGCGACAGCGAGAATGGCGGTTTGGATGAAGCGTTTCATAGCCCATTCCTTTCTCAACTTAATTGTTAAAGAGGACAGCTTCAGGACAAGAAAAATTCCCTTGCCTGCGAGATTTAACCTTCAAAAGCGAGGTTCACTCTCGCAGACAAAGAAAAGACCCCAAGACTACTCAAATCTCAATGTTTGGATCATTCGATCAAACTGAGAATCAAGCTCGGGCCCCATATTCGCTTGCTTGTAGACAAGCAAGATTTTCTGTCCAAGATCAACGTAGTACTCTCTTCCTCCCGGGCGACCTTTCGTTGCTTTCTCCACTCGTTCCCCATTTTCTAATACTTCCAACTGATACTGAGCAACGTTCGTTTTCCTACCATCAACATACACCTCTTTCCATTCAGTTTTTAATTTATCTGCCAAGAATCTGTCATAATTTTTTAAGTCTTTATCTTCCCTTATTTTTGTACTTTTAATTCTTTCAAGGGCTTCATCTTTAGACAAAATATAAAAATCTGTCTGATAAGCACTCCAGTCTAAATACCAAATATGGTCGGTTGCTGAAATAGACGCGTTGGGATAGCCTAAATTCCCATCCTGCCTCATGTAATTGAAAGTTACTCTTAGCTTTTCAATTGGCATAGCATCAACCTCTGACGTCTGAAAATCAAAATAATCCCCAGTTGTCCCATTTTGATCATAGTTGGTCTTGAAAAACTCTCGTACTTCTTGATCAGACATTGGTTTTTCGCCCATGTTACGAGTTTCAATAAGCCAGTTTTCTGGCACCTCAAAAGTAAATGCGACTTGACCATCACTAACACGGACAGTTTTATATCCTATCTGTGTCATCTGATCTGTCAATACAGCTTCAGGGGATTGATCTTCAAAAATAGTTTGTTTTTTTTGCACATACCACAAAGCCCCCCCTATGAGAATAATGGCGGCAAGCACAATGAAAATAATTTGTTTCTTATCCATGGACTTTCAGCAAAGTATCAAAACACCAGTGAAGTTTCCAAAAAATTGCTCTGCTCCGCAATATTCACTTTACTTCTTCATCTTGCGGCGAATGAAGGCTGGGATTTCGAGGTCCTCTCCTTCGTCGACGATGTCGCGAGATTCCTGCCGGAGACTGAAACTCTTGGGCTGGATCTTCTCTTCGATGATGAGCGGAGTGGGCTCAATGGTGCGCGAGGTAAACGCGCGCAGCTCCTCCGGCTCGTCGGTTGATTCACTCACCGGCTCCTCACGGCGATAACTCGGGCTATGATTTTGTTTCTGAGTGAGCTGGCCAATGGTCGGATTCGTTTTTGCGCGTTGGACGAGACCGATCGGCATCTCCTGAATCTTGCCCGAATCAAACCCTGTGGCCACAACGGTAATCTGGATATCACCCTTTCTGATTTGCTCATCCACAACCGCTCCAAAGATAACTTTTGCGTTCGGGTCGATATTTTCAGTGATAATATTGGCCGCCTCATTGATCTCAAGCATGCCAATATCCGTCGATCCAGAGATATTGAACAAGACTCCCTTGGCCCCATCGATAGAAAGTTCAAGCAGCGGACTATTGATCGCAGCACGGGCCGCTTCAACCGCGCGGTTCTCACCGCTCGCAATCCCGATACCCATGAGTGCCGAACCCGAATCTTGCATAATAGCCCGAACGTCGGCAAAGTCGACATTGACGATTCCCGGGCGGGTGATGAGATCCGAAATACCCTGGACACCTTGACGCAGGACATCGTCCACAATACGAAACGCCGAGATAAGCGATGTCTTGCGGTCAATGATCGAAAGGAGTTTGTCGTTTGGGATGGTAATCAGGGTGTCGACTCGATCCTTCAGATTGTTGAGTGCTTCTTCGGCAATCGCGCGACGTTGTGAACCTTCGAACGCAAACGGACGAGTCACAACACCCACTGTCAGAGCGCCGAGCTCTTTGGCCGTCTCCGCAACAATCGGCGCGGCACCGGAACCAGTCCCGCCACCAAGGCCACACGCGACAAAGACCATGTCAGCACCTTTCAACACTTCCTGAATCTCATCACGATTTTCTTCAGCTGCTTGACGACCAATTTCGGGATTCATCCCCGCACCAAGGCCCTTCGTCAAATTCTTTCCAATATGAACTTTCTCTTGTGCTTTGGAATGATGCAGCGCTTGCGCATCCGTGTTGATTGCAACAAACTCAACGCCCTTGATCTTGGCGTCGATCATTCGAGAGATAGCATTGTTACCCGAGCCTCCAACGCCGACAACTTTGATTTTGGCGAATGTCTCGATGTCGGGTTTGATCTCAGCCATACGGGCTTGAAAAGTCTAGCAATCGTCGAATTATAAACATCCAGCCAGCCGTTCGGGCAAACGAGCGCACCCAGAGCGGTTCCGCTTGATGCACCACTCTATCATGCACTCCGACCAGGTGTCAACCCCGCAAAAAACGCGTTCTTCAGCATCACCGAGCGCCTACCAGGTCTTTGTCCTGGACCCAATAATGTACATTTTTTTGTCTTTGAAACTTCTCCCCTGAATCGACTCTCAACAAGGCTAGGGGAAACAGTCGTAAACCAAACGCCTTCCCACACCCCAGTATTCTAACCCAATTTTTCATGAGAAACACGCTTTGAGCAATTCAGCCAACCTAGGGAAGGAAACGCCGAAATATGCTTCTGGCTTTATCGGTGAGGCCGCCCCAGTCTCCCGGCAAGCGCTGCAAGAGTTGCGACGCACCACCAAACGAAAAATGACCCGCGCTCTCACTCGTCTCGGATGAAAGGAGAAGGCCCACAACAGTCGCTGAAGCTGGGCCATCTACATGATCGAGAATACCCCCCAGCGGTTTCGGGTACCCCACTTGTGCCGGCAAACGGAGTCGCCGCTTGGCGAGCTCTACAGCACCAGGTACGAGAATGCCGCCGCCAGTGAGAATCACTCCTGCCGGGAGCAGTGCTTCACGATTGATACTCTTCAATTCAAGATTGACATAATGAAAAATTTCTTCGAGTCGTGCCTCGATGATTTCAGCAACATGATGACGCGAAACCTCATCAAATTCCTGTGAGTCGAACTCCGACAGATCGATAGCCTCCTTCTTGCTGATTTCAGTCGGAATAGCATGGCCGTACTGGAGTTTCACAGCTTCAGCGACATCAATTGAAACGCGAAGACCAATGGCAATGTCATTGGTGATATGACTGCCACCAACCGGCAAAACAGCAAGGTGCAGGAGATCTCCATCTTCGAAGACAGCCAGCGATGTTGTATTGGCTCCGATATTGACAACGACCACCCCCAATTCTTTCTGCTTTGCAGAGAGAATCGCCTCAGCAGAAGCAAGTGGTTCGGCGATAAAATGCTGAGCTTTAATTCCAGCAAGTTCCAGGCTCCGAATAAGATTTTTGAGATGATTACTCCCCGTTCCGATGATCAGCGATGAGAGTTCCAGCCGGACACCTTTCAGACCTACCGGATCTTTGATGCTATCCTGATCATCCAGCCGGTAATGCTGTGGAATGACATGAAGAATTTCTTTGTTGGGACCAAGTACTGTCCGAGCCTGTGTTTCCTCGACAATGCGGGTAAGATCATCTTCGGTAACTTCACCATCTGCCTTACCAACAGCAATCACTCCAATGGCAGCTTGGGCGAAGAGATCCGAACCTGAAACCGAACAGACGACCTGGTCAACCGAGGCACCGGCCATACGTTCCGCTGATTCCAACGCTGTATTAATTGTTTTGGCAACTTCCTCCGGTTGGACCACCACTCCACGACGAATACCTACCGATGGGGCGGTTCCAACACCAACGACTTTCAGTGGCCCATCGTCATGTGACAATTCAGCAATGACTGAACGAACAGTTGCTGAGCCGATGTCAAGACCAACGATGTATTGTGATTTTCCCATACAGAGAAACAGTACCAAAAATAAAGCGCGTAGATATGCCGCTCACGTGCTTCATTATACCCCAAGAGAAACATACCGACTACCGCCGGCCACTAAACAACATGAGGGAGAAATATGAGGGCACCGATAATCACAGCACCAATGGCACTCATGAGCACTGAACCAGCAACCAGGTCTTTGATAATCCGGACATAAGGATGCACCCGCGGCTTGGTCATATCAAGCATCCGTTCAAATGACGTATTCACAAGCTCCAATGAGAGGACAAGGATAGTGACCAGTGTTAAAATGGCCCGCTCATCCGATGACAAGGGAAAATACCAGGCAAGAAACGCCACACCGATGGCTATCGCGAGCTCAATATGGAAATTTCTCTCCTCACGCATTGCATAAGCAACACCGGCAAGGGCATGGCGGACACTACGAACAAATTTATGCAGACTATTTCTGGTCATTTCGTTTCCGTATTTGTCTGAGCGGCGCAAGACTGTCTGTCACCACATCTTGAATATCAAACATCTGGTCTTCATGGTTAAAGCCAACCAGATGCAACACCCCGTGAGAAAACACGTACGTGAACTCCCGTTCCCATGATACACCATCCTCCATTGCAGAACGAGCAATGAATTCAGGTGAAAGCATAATCTGACCAAGATCAATGATCCCCGTTTTCGGCACTGCCCGAATCGCATCCACACCCTCAAACAAACCAAAAGATAGGATATCCGTCGGCTGCGATTTTTCCCGATACTCCCCGTTCAATCTTGCCATCTGTATATCCGTGATACAGGCCATATCCAATTTCACCGTTCTATGAGATCGAAAAACATGCGGATGAGCCCGCATCAGCGTCTCTCGGATCACTCTCCGGAGAAAGATCGTGGATAGACCCTTGAGCATTTCCTCTCCGTGGATGGTCAACCGGACACGCATGCCTATTGAAGTTTGGTCGAAACAAGCTGACGGACAAGCTCACCGTCCGCTCGGCCAGCTGTTTCTTTCATCACTGCTCCCATAACGCGCCCCATATCCTTCATAGTGACACCTGGCAATGTGTTGAGTACTCGCTCCACAATCTCCTCAACTGCCTTGTTCGACAATTGTGCGGGGAGATATCCCGCGATCAGTGCAAGTTCGGCGGATTCTTTCTCGACGAGATCTGTACGCCCGGCAACCTGATACTGTTCAATACTGTCTTTGCGCTGTTTGACCAGTCGTTTAACGACACCCTGGACCTCATCATCGGATAGTTCAGTAACCGGTTTTCGCATTTCGATCGCGACATTCTTCAGCGCACTCTGCAAGAAGCGCAGCGTATCACGCTTGAGAACTTCTCCAGCTTTCATAGCAACCTTCAGTTCGTCGCTGATCTGAGTAATGAGAGACATAGGCTTCTTCGTTTGTATTAAACATCAAACTCCCTCTATTCAAATAAATATCTTTGTCAACGTGGGGGCGAGATGGGAGTCACACCGGTAGCTGCTGACCCAGAGAGTCTGCCACCAAACGCGACAACACTGCCATCCGCGCCACCCACCCAACGAAAAGACGCTCGTCTAGCGAATCTTCTTCTTGATATCACGGAGCGCATCATCGTCGAATTTTCCTAGTTTCTTCAGACGACTGATCTCTTTCCGAATCTTCACTTTGTAGAGCGCTTCATCCCGACGTTTCGGACGACTCTGTTCATCCTGACGGAAGCGGAGTTTTCGAACACGCTTCAAAACGCCAGACTGCTGAACGCGCCGTGAAAAACGCCGGATAAGACTTTCGGCAGTTTCCTTTTCTTTACGTTTAATATAAATCATAGCGACCTCCTTTCTGCATTTCGCGTTTACTCTTCAAGAGAGCTCGCGTGCTCGCGGACACTGTTCCTTGGTTACTTTTTCAGTAGCCGAACACCGTCCCCAGCACAATTACCCTCTGTTATTCCTGCCCAATCGGATGAATATTTTCGCTCAGTCTCGCCCCGCCGAGAAGGTGGAGATGAAGATGTGGCACTTCTTGGCCACCACCCTTCCCGACGCGAATGAGTAGCTTATACCCTTTTTCCGAAATCTTCAAGTCTCGGGCCAAGTCTCGCGCGACCTGGAACATCCGCCCAACTATCGGCACGTCCTCATCGGCCATCTCAGCGATACTCACAATGAGCTGCTTTGGCACGATGAGAACATGCACCGGGGCGATGGGATGAATGTCGTAAAACGCCATAATTTCATCATCCTCATAGAGAAAGGTCGTCGGTATCTCTCGGTCGCGGATTTTTTCAAACACCGTCTTCATATGGTTGTCGCTCACTCGCATTCCAGCCCATGGTACAGAAAAGACGGGGTATCACTCCTCAAACTGTCCACCTTCGGAAGCCGTGACACTCCTTCTCCTTTCACATACCTTCCCAACTTCAGCAACTGATTATCCCTTATGCTTTTCTTGATTGCGTTTCTCCTTTTCCAAGCGCTCCTTTTCTTCCTCCTCCTCGTCATCTTCATCCGGCTTTGGCAGCGGAATACCATTTGGCCCCATCAACGCAGTATTCGCCTTCAGTATCTTTTTGACTGCGTCGACTAACTTATCCTGCATCACTGTTTCTTGGGTACCCGATACCATGTCTTTCACTATCGCAGTGCCATCCAACGCCTCTTTCTGTCCAATGATGATGGTCACCTCAACTCCAATTCGATGAGCGACACGTAATTGCGACTTCAACGTACCACGACCGAATGATTCCGCAATGAGAATACCGTTCTTTTCGAGGTCGGAAAAAAGCCGAAGCGATTTTTTCTTGGCCATATCACCAAGCTGAGCGAGAAACACCCGCGGTTTCGGCTCGACATATGGTTTCACTTGGGTACGCTTCATCTCGAGGATAATCCGGTCCAAGCCAAGACCAAAACCAATCGCCGGTGTTGCTTCACCACCCAGTGCCTGGACAAGTCGATCATATCGACCGCCCCCACCCAATGAATAGGTCCGACCCTCTTTATCTGTCGACCGGATTTCAAAAACCGTGCGCGTATAATAATCCAGTCCGCGTACCAATCGTGTGTTGATGGCATACGGGAGCTCAAGTTCATCAAGATACTCAAGCAAACGCTTAAAGTGATCACGCGAATCCTGATCCAGATAGTCAAGCGACTGCGGGGCGTGAGTTGTGATCTGAATGCACTTCTCTTCCTTGCAATCGAGGATGCGCATCGGATTGGTTGACAGACGCTCTTTGCAGTTCTGACAGAGACGATGCTTTTGGCTTTCCAGGTAACGAACCAACACCTTCGAATAGTCGCGACGTGATTCAGGTGTCCCGATAGAATTTACTTGGAACTCGATATTTTTCAAACCCAAATCTCGAACCACCCGGAACGCGAGCTGAATCACCTGAGCGTCAAGAATTGGATCCTCCTCACCAAAAATATCAAAATTTGCCTGAGTATGCTCACGATAACGACCCTCCTGCGGACGATCATATCGGAACAGCGACCCCATCGAAAAGAGCTTGATTGGTTTTGGAAGAACACTCATCCCATGTTCGATGTAGGCACGACAGAGGCCAGCCGTCATCTCGGGCCGAAGGGCAACACGATCGCCGCCGCGAGTATTGAAAACGTACATTTCCTTATCGATGATATCAGTCCCTTCGCCGAGGGTCCGAAGGTACAAGTGGGCAAATTCAACCATGGGCAAATCAATGCGACGGTAGCCGTATTCGAGCTGAGCATGCGAGAGAATGCGACGAACCCGCTCCCAATACGGTTGTTCATCTGGGAGAATGTCGCGCATGCCCCGCAGCGCCTGAAGGAGAATTTCTTCTTGAGGATTGGAAGGTAACGAGGCTGATTTCTTGGTCGACTCGACCACGCCAGTTGATACTTCTCGCCGCGGTTGTCCTCCACTCCGTGGATGTACCTTCGGCTTCTTTGTCACTGCTGACTTCTTGGTCACCTTTTTTTTCGCTTGAGCCATATACGCGTCGTTAGAATAAGCTAGGAGATCCGTTTCTTTCTGTGATTTACCTACATGAGATTCTTCATCAATAGAGTGTCAAACGAGTCACTGGCCAGGCCCTCAGGAGCACACGCCCAATGACCGCCGTGTTCTTTATCGGACCAAAGACACGTGAGTCGTAACTGAAAGGCCGGTTGTCTCCCATTACAAAATACTCATCGTTCTCAACCTTGGTCTTTCCGAGATCTGAAGTCTTGACTGCTGAATCAAGATAGGCAGACTCATCCAGCACATAGCCATCGGGATGAACCGAGTTATAAATATAAACCCGACCGTCCCTGATCTCCACTGATTCACCTGGCAATCCAATGACTCGCTTGATAAAAAATTGAGATGGATCACGAGGAAATCGGAATACTATGGGTTCCTGCCGATGAATATCGCGAAACGGATTTGTTTCAATGTTCAGCAACGGTATCTTGGTCTGCTTCAGCCCGAATTCGCTAATAACAAGGTACTGCCCATCGTCAAAATTCGGCTCCATGGACGACCCCTGAACGAAAAAGGGTTGGAACAAAAAAGCCCGAATCGGTATAATGACTACCGCAGCCAAAACAAGGATTTTGACCATCTCGAGAAGCAATGCTCCAGTCGAAAGGTAATCCTCGTCCGGTTCAACCGGCTGCGAAATGGGAACGGGAGTTTTGTTTTCTGGCATAAGATTATTGTAATCAGGAAGGAACTGGATAAAAACAATGGGGGCGCAAGAGACACCTGATAGAAACTCCTTTCCCAACAATAAAACAATCCGATTGTACCACCGATTGAGTCCGAAATCAAGAGCGGACAATGGCTTGATTAAAGCAATGAATCAACATCAAACACAACCCTCGCCAGCAACATCATCCACCAAAAACTACCCCTTGGGTGAAGTGCTTCTCGCAACCCCTCGTCAGCCGAAACACCGTAGACAACGTTTTATCTTCCCGCTCGTTGGTTTTATACTCGTCTGTATTCTCCTCGTGGCAGCAATTTCAATCGTTATCGGCACTCGTTTCACTCAGTCACTCCATTTTGAAAACAAAGAATTATCGTTCTTGCAAGGCATCCGTATCATTGGCGATTCTTTCCTCGGCACTGGCCAGCCACTCGCCGGCGAATCTGATGGACGCATCAACATTCTTCTTCTCGGACATGCCGGTAAGCAGTACCCTGGCCAGAATCTCACTGACACGGTCATGTTGCTCTCGCTCGATATGAAAGATCGACGTGTTGGACTCCTTTCCCTCCCCCGCGATCTCTTTGCACCAATTCCAAATACCGGCCTCTCTACCAAACTAAATTCACTCTATCAAATCGGGCTCGATGAAAACCGTGGCACTGATCTCCTGCGTGAAAGTGTCACCGAAATGACAGGACAACCAATTCACTACTATGCCATGATTGATTTCGATGGCTTTGAGCGATTCATTGATGCGCTCGGCGGCATTCGCGTCGATGTTCAGCGAGATATTCACGATACGCGTTACCCAGGGAAAAACTACAGTTACGAAACCTTCGACCTCAAGAAAGGCTGGCAAAAACTCGATGGGAAAACGGCTTTAAAATATGCACGTGAGCGCCACGATGATCCGGAAGGCGATTTTGGTCGTGCCAAACGACAACAGGTGATTATGCAGGCAGTCCGAGAAAAAGTCTGGTCTCTCCCCACTTTCCTCAACCCCTTTACACTCTCGAGTGTACTGGAGAGCCTTGGGGAGAGTGTCACAACTGATATCCCACCCGAAGCCATCGGCCGAATCATTGAACTCGCTCAGCTCTTTGATTTAAAAAATATTTCAACCGTTGTTGTGGACGCATGGAAGCGAGAAAGTCTCTTGCGTGTCAGCCACGTTGAATCAAATGGTCTCCGCGCCTTTATCCTTGTTCCCCGGAGCGGCACATGGGATGAAATACGCGATGTTACTCTTCATCTCGTCGACCAGCGAGAGCGTGAGCGGCGACAAGCTCAGGTGAAGCAGGAGGCAGCTCGCATCCTCATTCTCACAACGCCCCGCTACCGAGCCAAGGCTGAGGCGCTGGCTACCGATATTCGAGAGACATTCCCTACCAAGTCAGTGAAACTCCAAAGCGACAACCGTTTGGATAACATACCGGAAACAGCTATGATACAAGACGTAAACAACCTCCGGACACCATATACCATCGACAGTCTCATCGCTCGTTATGGTTTCACCTC
Organism: uncultured Bdellovibrionales bacterium; assembly: GCA_964385515.1. Taxonomy (GTDB): domain Bacteria; phylum Patescibacteriota; class Minisyncoccia; order Moranbacterales; family UBA1568; genus SSEF01. The sequence goes on along the minus strand of CAYLPD010000005.1, from coordinate 16,557 downwards.
AGGCACTCTCCCGCCCACTAGCCAAGTATCTCTCGCTGATACGGACCTGGTTCTCCTCTATCTCAAAACTGACACGCTCATACTACCAACTCTCGACCATGCTGATACAACCCCTGATAGCCTCGACTTCCAAGAACCATTTACTCCTCAGAAAAGCCTCTTGATGCACTGATCCGTATGACAACACTCATCGTTGGACTCGGTAATCCCGGTCCAGGATATTTCCATACCCGACACAATCTCGGTTTTCTCATACTTGACTCACTTCAGGAATATTTCGGTGCGCCAAAATTTCAGCCAGACCAAAAATTCTTGGCTGATACTACGGATACTCTCCTCAATGGAGAAAAAGTTATCCTCGCCAAACCGATGACCTTCATGAATCAGTCTGGTCGTTCTGTTCGTGCGCTCCTGGACTACTACAAACTCACACCTGCTTCGCTCATCGTCATCCACGACGATCTCGATATCGCGCCCGGTACACTCCGCACCACCGATTCATCCCGCGCAGCTGGGCACAATGGCGTCCAGAATATTATCGACACGCTCGGTACTCAGGATTTCTTCCGTATCCGAATCGGTATTGGCCGGCCAGTCAAAGGTGAAGGCGTTTGTATACCATCCCGCGACTATGTCCTTGGACGCTTCTCAACCGAGGAGCTCACTGCCATAATATCCCGATCTGAGGAAGTGATAAAAATCATCCAGGCAAAGATGCGTCGCTGACAACGACACTCCTCATTTATCTGCAAACAGAAGGTTTAATCCTCTACATTAATTTCCTTCGATCCTGTCCTTGCCTCTTCCACCGACTAGTGGTAAGTGACAGGCTCCTGTGTCAAAAAGAAACAAAAAAAGAAACCGGGGACGTCTCAGTCTCCGGTGAATAGCACAGTGTGCTGTGCTGCCAATCCTCATCTCTCGTTTTTAGCTAGAAACAGATACACGGCATAGACGGCAATGCCATACATGACCGATGTCGTCAGCACAGCCGACACTTTGACCGTAGCCACGAAGGCAACCAGTGGAATACCGACAAAAACACCCAACCGCCTTGAGAGTGACCACGTCAATCCTCGGGCAGACTCCTGAATCAGCCACACCAGACCAAGATAGATTATTATCCCGATAAGAGTTGTCCCGATTCCAGGATCGTCCATCCCGGTGGCAACCTCTTTGTCATACCACAACGCAGCTACAGCCGAAATGATCAGGATGGTCATTCCTCCCATCGCAGCAACTACCAAATAGGCGAACCTCTGCAATTCCCTGCTACTCATGATAACTCTCCTTTTCTCAATAGAGGGGCGGTTCGATACTCGCACTCTTTTGATTACCTGTCAATGAAAACGTGAGAATCGCTCTTGGATCCACCGGCCACCAGTGTTCGGCTGAGCTCAAGCGAAGTATGCAGTGTTCCCGTGTTCATAGTACAAGGTATTGACAAGATATACATTCTGCTCTAGGCTGAGCACCAGCACTTTGAAAAAATCCCCGAACACACTCTAAAAAATACTTTTGGAGCAGTTCCATCAACGTCACGTCAAGGAAAGGAATGGTACCATCATGAGAGATCCAAAGGTAATTTTTTCCATAGATGGCCCGGTGAAGGGGCGCATTGTTCAGCTCGAACAATTCGAAGTCCATGCGGCTCCGGGATTGATTCGGTGGAACACGATTGAACAACTCGTAGCTGCCCTACGCTTGAAGGGTAAGTGGAGTAATGGAGAACAATCTGGCCCGATCTCCCGAATCCGCATCTTCGTGAGAAGTCTAGCAGTCCTGCGAGGCATCGATGGAGCACCGATTAGAGACTTCTCTATGGCCTCCCCTCATATAGAGACCGGACTGATGTACTCCTTTGAACTGTAGGGGATGAAACCCGTGATTATATGTAAGCCGCCCGATGTTTTTCGGCGGCTTTTTTCTTTTCAAAAAGAGACTCCGGAGAGCCTCTTTTTTAGTTCACATGCGTGATAAGGGAACTTATTTCTTCTCTTCCTTCTTGGTGCCCTCGGCTGGAGCCGCGCTTTCCGATGCTTCCTTCACGACGCCCTCCACCTTGGTCACATCCATCTCGACTTTCTCATCGAGTGCAGCCATCTCAGCTTCGGTGCGCGGCGGCTCGACAAGTGCGACAATCGTATCAAGCGACTCGAGCATCTCGACGCCCGCTGGGAGAACAATATCAGATACTTTAAACTGATCGTCAAAAGTCGCGAGGCGAGCGAGGTCGATCGCCAACGAATGTGGCAAATCCTTCGGGAGACACTTCACCTTCACTTCATCGAGATTTCTGATGAGTACGCCACCGGACGCCTTCACTGCCGGAGACTCACCGATGAATTCGAGTGCGATATCGGTCTCAATTTCCTCATCCATATTCACCTGATAGAAATCAATATGTGTGAAACGACCCGAAAGCGGATCTACCTGCACATCATGAATCAGTGTGTTCACTGGCTTCTGTCCAGCGCATAAAAGTTCAACCAGCGTGCTCTCACCCGCCGCCTTGTACAACTTTGAAAAATCAATGTATTGGACCGAGAGATTCATTGGCGTCTTGTCGTGTCCGTAACGGATTGCCGGGATAAAACCGTTCGCGCGAAGTTTAGTCAGTGCCTTTCCAGTTTCTTTCCGCTCCAAGACATTCAGTTTCAAGATATCCATACTTCAGTGTCAGACAACTTATGGTTATAAAAATAATCTCCCTTAACGGATGAGTTCATCAACACCACCGTGATGTTCCTTGAGGAATTGGTGGACCGTGAGAACTTCATCACCTGAAATTGCTTCTCCTTTGAACAATCGACGAGCTTCACCCTGTTCCAAATCGGTCAGAACACCCATAGAGACAACTCCGACCGGTGACATCGAAACATAGACGAGAGTTGAAGCGCCGCAATGCTCACACGTCAAGTGCAATGTCGATTGCTTGTCCTCCTGATCGAGGAGAAGCATCTTTGCCGGCCGGTACTCCTTACCACACACCGGGCAATGGACGAGCGCCTTCAGATTTTCGAGGTTTGGTTTCACGCCTGTAGTCTATCAAAAAGTGCCTTAGATCGGCAATTTTCGAGTAAAAGCAGTGTACCAGAGCTCAGCGCTTGAGTCAACTCCACATCATCCTTCGCAGAGACACTTTTATGGCTGAACCTCAAAGACCAGCTCGGTTTCTGCTCTCAGTTTCCCACGAGCAACAAACACCAACCCTGGATGCTGATTTTTCTGTTGAGCCAGTAGCGTCAACGCACAGACACGATGCATCCCCTCTACAACGTACACCCGGCCTTCTGTATCCTCGACAATAGTAAGGACAGTGAGCTTGGGAAAGTGCTGAACCAGTCCAGGTATATAATCATGGCCGTTTATAAACGGCTGTTGGATAATTTCTGCAAAAGACAGGGTCGGTTTGCCGCTATACACATTCTTGATCCAACCGGAAAACGGTCCTCCGTACCAATGTGGTACTGTTTCCAATGGATGCTCTACCCGCTCTAGTGACCAATCTGGATAAGTCGCCAACGCCAAACGCTCCAAGAATTTCCGACGCCAGATTTCCCAGTTGGGGAACCCTTTTTCTCTTGCTACGTTCTGCCACTTCGGATTCCAGGCTTCATTCGCCTGCCAGAAGGCAAAAACATCCTCAAGGGTGAGTGGAATTTTTCCCATATTGTACCAAAATTTACACGTCCAGATTCTTCACGTTCTTGGCATGCGTCTGGATGAAGCGGCGGCGCGGTTCGACTTCGTTGCCCATGAGGATATCAAAGAGTCGATCGGCCTCCTCGGCATCGTCGATCGTGACTTGCAGCATGAGGCGGCGATCCGGGTCCATCGTGGTTTCCCAAAGCTGCTCAGGATTCATTTCACCGAGACCTTTGTAGCGCTGAATGTTGATCCCGAAAACATTTTCTCCACCTTCACTCGAAGCCTCCGCATTCTCTGGCACTTCAGTTGGAATGTCTTCTTTCGCCTCAGCCGCTTTCTTCTTGGCTGCTTTGGCGGTCTTGTTCGCTTCCGCTATCACTTTCATTTCGTCAACAACGCGATCCTTTTCTTCTTCAGTATACGCATAACGCACATCCTTTCCTTTTTGGAGACGATAGAGCGGAGGCTGAGCAATATAGATGTACCCGCCCCGGACCAAGGACTCATAATAGCGGTAGAAAAATGTGAGCAGCAAAGTCCGAATATGAGAACCGTCGACATCAGCATCCGCCATAATGATCACTTTGTGATACCGCAGTCGAGAGATGTCGAGTGTCTCTCCAATGCCAACACCCAGTGCGATGATAATCGGCTTCAATGTATCCGACTTCACCACTTTGTCAATTGTTGTCTTTTCGACATTCACCAGTTTACCCCGCAGCGGGAGAATGGCTTGAAATTCCCGATTCCGTCCCTGCTTGGCGCTCCCACCGGCTGAATCTCCCTCAACAATATATACTTCGGAGCGGCTCGCGTCTCGACTGGAACAATCAGCCAACTTCCCAGGGAGAGTCATACCCTCAAGAGCCCCTTTGCGAATCACAGCGTCTTTGGCAGCCCGAGCAGCAATCCGCGCTCGAACGGTCAGAACACATTTTTCAACAATGGAACGCGCATTATTCGGATGAGTTTCGAGATAATCTGCAAAGCTCTCTGACACGACGGACTGAACCGCGCCACGGACTTCAGAGTTATTGAGTTTATCCTTGGTCTGTCCTTCAAACTGAGGATTGGCCAGCTTGACTGAAACGACAGCCGTTAGTCCTTCTCGCAAATCCTCAGCCGAAAATGTTCCTTCTTTCTCTTTGATGAGGTTGTTTTTCTTTGCGTAATCATTGAGAACGCGAGTAAGTGCCATCTTGAAGCCAGTGACATGAGTCCCGCCGCCTGGATTGACGATATTATTGGCAAAAGAAAACAAATGCTCTTTGAAGCCATCGGTGTATTGCAGGGAAGCTTCGACATAGATATTATCAACCGTCTTCTCGACATAAAACGGCATATCATTCTTTACATCTTTGCTTCGATTCAAGAACTTCACAAATGATATGATCCCCGAATCAAAAAAGAATCCGTGTCGGACGGCCAAGTACTCATCCGCTTCAGTTAAAACCTTGCGCCGGTCCTCGCAGAGAATTTTCACCCCCTTGGTGAGGAATGCCTGATAGCGAAGATACTCAAGGATTTTTGACCAACTATAGGCAATTTCAGGAAATATCTCTGGATCAGCTTGAAAGGCGACTGTGGTACCAGTTCGATCTGATTTACCAATGGCTTTCACACTCGCTTTCGGTTTCCCTTGCTTGAATTCCTGAAACCACACCCTTCCCTCTCGATACACAGTCACCTGAGTCAACGCCGAGAGTGCATTCACAACCGACACACCAACACCGTGCAGTCCTCCTGAGATTTTGTAACCATCACCACCGAACTTACCTCCCGCATGCAGGATGGTAAGTACCGTCTCCAGTGTCGATTTCTTTGTTTGCGGATGGATATCAACCGGAATACCTCGACCATTGTCAGATACTTCAACCCAGTTATCGGGCATGAGTCGAACAACAATGTCGGTCGCGTATCCCGCCATCGCTTCATCGATCGAATTGTTTACCACCTCCCAAATGAGGTGATGCAAGCCTTCGGGTGATGTACCACCGATGTACATACCAGGACGCTTCCGCACCGGGTCAAGCCCTTCCAGGACCTGAATGGACTTCGCATTATAATTGCTAGCTGTTGTCTTCAGTTTTGCCATACGAGAGAAGTAAGCCTATGAACGATGCAGTTGACGAGCAGTAAATTCAATGAGGAGCAAGAATGCCAAGACGAGTAACGCTATCCACCAGGTCAAGTAGCCCAGAAACTGAGTGAGCGCTATTCCAACAACATAGGCACCGATGAGGACCCCTTGACGAAGTGCGGCGGGCAAATACGCCCGGACTGCCGACTCGTCTAGGAAACGGCGTGCAAGCGAGAGCAAACCAAGCGCTACGCTCGACGCTACCAAAAGCCACACCGAGAAGAAAAAGAACCCATGTCCGGCTATGTTGAGTGTTGCTGGGTCAACTCCAAAAATGAAAACGCCGAGGACACCGAGGGCCGCGAACGCGATAATTCGGAGAATGATGAAAGGGGTGTGAAGTGACATGAGAAGAAGGAGCTGACCCGCAGGAACACTAATACCAGTATACGTTTCTTCTCACGAGTTGGCAAGGCTTCTCTTGGCTTAGACAAAGGATAAAAAGCTATTTCTTGAGAGAAACCCACCCACGAAAGAGGCTATCAAAGGACACCTAAGCGCGCGACACATATGTGCCTTTTTCGGTGTTTACAATAACGCGATCACCCGTCTTGATAAACAGCGGGGTTGTCAACAGCATACCCGTCTCAAGGGTTACAACCTTGTCCCCACCTGAGGCAGTATCGCCCTTTATCCCCGGAGGAGCCTCTGAAACTACAAACGTCATCTTGATCGGAAGCTCAATATTGAGTGGTCGACCATTCCAATGGAGCATTGTCACTTCAGTGCCATCGATAAGATAATCGGCAAGCGGACCAAGTACCCTTTTATCAAGAGTGAACTGGTCATAGTCCTCCATATTCATGAAGGCGTATTCATCCCCTGTATGATAGAGAAACTGGGCTTTCGATTTCACTACTTCTGCCTCTTCTACCTTATCCTTGTCCTGAAAGGTGTAATCGATAATCGCACCGGAAAGAAGGTTTTTTAACTTTGTCCGCATGACAGCACCACCTCGCCCCAAGAAACTATGCTGATATTCAACAACAACATAGGGTTCTGCATTCCAAAGAATACGCTTGCCAGTTTTGATTTCAGTGAGACTCAACATATGGTGTATTACTTGCAAAGAGTGTTCCACTCCCTAATGGACTGTTGAAGCGAAACATGTTCATTCCGAACGGTGAGAGAGGTAATGAGCGCTATAACGAAAGAAACTGCCATCACCAAACGCTTTCGATTATTTCACCACGTACGGAATCAGCGCCATGAAACGTGCTCGCTTGATAGCGAGAGACAAATTACGCTGCTCTGTAGCGGTCAATCCGAAACGTTTCGGCGGATAAATCTTCCCCTGAGAATTAAGGAAGCGCCGAAGGAAGTAGGCATCCTTGTAATCTATTCGGCCGAGCTTCTTTCGTGAGTCTTGATCGAGAGTCATAAGTGAAAATTAAAATGTAGACTTCAAAATAAAAAATATTGTTTTCCGCTTGCAAGAATTTACAATTTTACATTTTGATTTTTAATTTTTGATCTTAAAAAGGCACATCTTCGATCTTGATTTCTTTCTCGTCATCAAGATTAATCGTCGGGATTTCCTCTTCACGTATCGGAGCTGTCTCTTTTGACGCCGCCGAGGTGTTCGATTGGTTCCGCGGAACACTGCCGGCAGATGTCCCTTGGGCCCGCGAACCGAGCTGCATGTTCTCACCGACAACTTCTGTCACACGGCGCTGACTACCGTCCTTCGCAGTATATTCCCGCGTCTGAAGCCGTCCTTCAACAAAACACTCTTGCCCCTTGGTCAGGTACTGCCCAGCGATCTCTGCCTGTCGTCCCCAGAGGATAACTGTATGGAACTCTGTCTTCTCCTGTTTTTGGCCACTCTTGTCCGTCCAGAAATTATTGGTCGCCATTCCAAGCGTCGCGACACTCTGGCCAGTCGGGGTCGTACGAATCTCAGGGTCACGAGTCAATCGACCAACCAAAATCACTTTGTTTACGTTCATAGCTTTTAATGATAAAGGGTGATAATACGTGCTCACTAACGCTAGAAATTAAATGTCTAACTTTGCTTTCAGTTGAGCATCAATCTCTTCTTTGCTAGCTTCTTTTACTGGTGTTACTGGGATGGTTGGGCTAGCCGCAATAGTACGCGAATCACCCATTGGTCGTTCACGACGGAACGTTCCGCGCGCTCGTGGATCTTTCTTCGTATATTCCGTCCGCTCAATGGGTTTAAGTTCTGGTAACGTGTCCGCCCGCATGATGAGCACGCGGAGCACGGTCTTTGACAATGCAAATTTCCGATTCATCCGAGTGATCGCATCACCCTTCGCCATCTCCATTTCAAATTCTTTGGCCGAAAGCTCACTCTTGTCCGACAATGTAAACCGGCGAGCAATATAAATGCCGCGTGTCTCACCTTCAACTTCGTAGGCGAGCTTGCGTTTATCCTGGGTTTCTGGCGCCAGAAACTCTGCTCCTTCTTCACGACAAATACCCTCAACTTCAGCTCGGATCGCATCGAGACTGGGTTCTTTGCTCTCTCCGATGAGATAAAATAATTCGTATTCGCGCATAATTGGTCGGCTACTTAAGAGGTTACCAAATAAATAAAAACCCAAGAACAATGAAGAAAATCCGTGGGACTGGTAGATTCCTATCTCTGCCAAAATGGCTCTGGAGCGGGAATCTCTCGGACTTTCTCAGTTGTTGTCTGATAGTATCAAAAGTTTGGATTTCTGGCAAGAGTCCATTCATGGGGCCGAGTGCAAAACTCCACTACAGCCAGGGCCTACTGCACTCCCAGTCCCGTCGGAGCGGTGGGCGGAGTAGTGTCAGAACCAGAAAAAATTGAATTGAAGGTGTTATCAGTTGACACATCATCCACCCAAACCGTTCCACCAGTCCCACCGTAGATTGTCCCGTTCATCTGAAAATACGGCCGCGCCCAAATCCCGCCCCAGTCTTCGACAAATGTATTTGTGCCAAAAGTCGAAAACTGTGTCAATCGGAAATTGGAGAGCGTGCCTTGACTGACCCCGTCTACCCAAAGCTGGAACTCCGCGTTCGCATTGTTCGCCGTATTAGGCTGAAGGCGAATGATATATTCATGCCACTGCCCATCAGACATGATGCCACTATCAATGTACTGGATCGGCAGATTAAAGTCATTGCCGTTTGCGCCACCTGACGTAATGCACCCTCCACCACCATAGCCCCCATTCTGGACCGGATCAGCATAATCGCACTCGGCAACTACAACCATGCCACGGTGCGAATGAAGCGTAATCATGCGCTGTGAAGCGAGTGTGTTTCCATTCTGAGCCCGACTGATCTTGACGATACCACTCGTGCCAGTACCCCAACTAAAGCCTGGTGAAAACCGTACCCAGGCTCGGTAAAAGATGCTACCGCCTGGAATCGCGTTGACAGCGAAAGGTAATGAAATATTGTCAACAACATCATAACCAGACTGCTGGTTACCGCCATCATTTCCAACCACAGAGATCTTCATCGAGCAGGAACCCGTGTGGGCAACTGTGCAGTCTTGTGTTGTATTGCTTTCCGGAGCACCCCAAAAATTTGTTACCGTTGCCCCAAGCGAGAGAGCCGTACGCGGATTTCCTTCGACGCCCCACAAGAAATAATTGGTTGCTTGGATGCTGTCAACAGATATACAAAATAGGCCTGTCAATAATAGAAGACTGATGCCTGCAGTCTTTGCCAAAAACTGAGTCAGCCATCTGGGCATATATCATTTCATGTTATCTAGCATATCCCTCTAGCCTCATCAGCACAAAGGAAAGAGTGATCGTACCAGAACACAACAACTTTGCCCTGACTGATATGGTGAGAATATCAGAACAACTGTTTGTAATTATCCGCCCAATAGAGAACGCCATTAATATACGGCGCATAGCTCGTGCCAAGATATGAGGCCGCTGCTTTCTTCCAGGCACTCCGACTCCCACTCGTGACACCCGGTGTCTTTGATAGTTTGGTAGCCATCGCCATCACACCATCGGTCAGGTTCCATGGATCTGGTGGATTATGCCCAGTCTTTGAAGCGACTTGTGCTTTGTATCCCATCCACGTATCCGGCATAAACTGTGCCACACCCATTGCACCGCCCGTTCCCGAATACCCGCTCGGATTACACGAAACCTTTTTCTTTTTGTAATCATATCCGAGTTCCTTCGTGATGCCCTTGAAAATCTCCCGCCGCCGCTGAAACGTCGCCCAGGACGCGCTCGAAAGCTTCTTCGCTTTGTAGCGTGCTTCTGCCCCCTTTTCCACTTCCGCGTACGTACAACCACCCACATTCTTGCCGAGGTTTGTCTCCATCTTTAGCATACCCATGAGAAAACCTTTTGGGACGTTCGTTTTCCCGCTCGCATATGTCACCGCCTCCTTGATATCCCCTGCATCGTACGAACCACCTGTCAGGGCATTCAAATCACTCTGTAATTCATTGAGTTCTTTCTGCAGCCGAGCGACAGTCTTTGCCACGTCTTCAACGTCCCCAAGTGTCTCTTGCTGATCAGAGACGAGTATTTTCTTTTCAATCGCTTTCTTCTGAAGCAATGTTTCATGATTCTTTTTTGCATCCTCCAGTAGGAGTTTTTCAGATTCCGTATCAGCCCGAGTCAGCGAAAGCGACTGGAGAATAGAAGAAATCTTTTCACCAACAGTCAACAATTTTTCCGGTTCGTTGATCACATCCGCAAATCGCCCCTCGGTAACCAACGCCCGAGGCAATGGCCACTCGCTCTGATAATACAACTCTCGCATGAGATCGGTAATCAGTTCTTTCTTGTCGATGATTTGCTCTTCAAGCAATGCAACTTCCGCCTCTTTCCGCTCTATGGTATTCGCTGCTTGCTGGATCTTGATCTGTGTCTCGGTGATTGCGCGCTGGGTCGAAGATAGGGAGGCGTTAATCCCCGCGAGTTCCGATTCAAGTGCTTTTTTCTTGGCCTCAGCCTGCTTCAATTTTTTTTCGATATCAGAGATATCATCTTGGATATCATCTGGATTGGTTTCCGCCCTGACTGGAGCCAGGTTGAAAACCAGACCCCAGACGGAGACAAAAGAAAAAACCAAAATAACCAAACGGCACTTGTTTGTCTTGAGATGCATGTTTCTATTATACCCCATGAAAAAGAGACTCCGGCGAGTCCCTTTCCCATTGAGATGTTGTCACGAGGCCACCTCAGCCTCTCGGACTTTCTTCCAGACAGTCTTCTCAATTTCCTTCCCTATCTTTGGATTCTCCTTCAAAAATGTCCGTGTCTGCTCACGCCCGACACCAAGCTTCACATCACCAAAGGAATGGGTATTCCCTTGTTTCTTGATCACTTCATATTTCACACCTGTATCCAACACATCATCGCTCCAGGAAATCCCCTCGTTGTACATGATGAAAAAGGATGTCGTCCGAAACGGCGGCGCAACCTTATTTTTCACCACTTTCACGTTGACCTGATTACCCACAACTTCTTCACCCTTCTTCACTTGAGCGCTCTTGCGAACCTCGATACGCACCGAGGAATAAAACTTTAAGGCGTTACCACCAGTCGTCGTTTCTGGATTACCAAACATAACACCAATCTTCATGCGAAGCTGATTGATAAATACAACAACAACGTTCGAGCGGGAGATGATAGCGGTAAGCTTCCGGAGTGCTTGACTCATGAGTCGCGCCTGACGACCGACGTGCTGATCTCCCATCTCACCTTCAATTTCAGCCCGCGGGACAAGGGCAGCCACTGAGTCAATCACGATGATATCCACAGCATTCGAACGCACAAGCGTCTCAACAATATCGAGCGCCTGTTCCCCAGAATCCGGCTGGGAGATCAGGAGTTCATTCACGTTTACACCGATACGCTTCGCGTACTCAGGATCAAGCGCGTGCTCCGCATCAATGAAGGCCGCCACTCCACCAGCTTTCTGTGCATTGGCAATCGTATGCAGCGTCAGAGTCGTCTTACCCGAAGACTCCGGTCCATAAACCTCGACAATCCGACCGCGTGGTACCCCCCCAATACCAAGTGCAATATCCAACGAAAGAGAACCGGTCGGAATAGCTTCGACATCCACTTTACGAACATCCCCAAGCTTCATGATCATCCCCTCGCCAAACTTCCCCTTGATCTCTTCCACTACCGCATCAACATTCTTCCGCTCCTTGCCCACAGGCTTTTCCTTTGTCATATGACACTGTTCTAAAATGGATTATTTGCCCCTCGCTACGCCACGCTACTGTTTTACTCTCGTATATATTTTCCCACTGACAGACACTGCCTCCGATCCCACCAACACTGCTGGCTCGTCATCAAGACCGACCTCGGTATGCGATGCATCATCAGTCGACAACCGGATAGGTTCAGTCTGATTGACAAGCCGTTGTTCTCTTCCTGGGAGAAGTGTTCCACTATACAATACTGTTTCGCCGCTTGCAATAGTGACATTCACAGCTTTTGCTACGGCTCGAACGACAAACGTAAACCCTTGCGGTACCGACTCCTCCGCCACTGGCAGTCCAGTACTTTCCGGTACGCGACTTTCAATAGCCAGTATTTCTTCTTTTGTCCTTTCGAATCGATTTGTCGCCCGGACAATAACACGGTTCATACCTTTTTGAAGAGTAATCCCTTCACTAAATTCACCTGTATCTCCCACAAAAACTGGCTCACCATTGGCCGTCACGAGCGCCCCCGGATCCGTTTGACCGCGTAATACCATCGTTGAACCCTCAATGGTCGCACCCGACAAAGGATCGGTAATCAGCAAATGCGGTTCAGCAACAAAGCTCCTAAACTCAGAGAAGAGATACAGAAATGTTCCTCCCAAGATAAATACCAATAACGTGACGAGCGCTGTTCTGGGCGTAATGATCCACGTATTGAGTGTCGGGTAACGTAAAACCTCCTTCGTTACTTTTTGCTGACCGAGATTCGCTCGAATATGTTTTTCCTTCTCATATAACTTCAAAAACGCCTCGTCCTCGAGACCGAGATGTCGTGCATAGCTCTTGAGAAACCCTCGGACATACACCTCGGCGGGTAACTGCTCATATTCCCCATTTTCGAGACATTCCAAATACTTGGCTTGGATCCGAGTAGCCTTGGCGATCTCAGCATAACTCATCCGATACTGTTGCCGGAGCTTCTTGAGTTTCTCTCCGAGCGTCAGTGATTCTACTTTCTTTCGAACAAATCCATCAGTCATATACCTCACTATACCAAATACCTCAGGAGAAGCGAAAAACCGACCCGCGGCCGGTTATTTGGGTCCAAAATACCCAAAACATCGCCGTTTACATCTGCCATTTTTCCCGAGCCGCCTGGTCTGCTATCGGGTCATCCCCGTATTGCTTGCCTTCTGCTTCAAGGGTTTTCAGAATCACCTCCCGCTTCTTGTTAATTTCCGGACCGACCACCCCTCGTTGTTCAAGCGTCTGCATAACGCGCGCCGCTTTCGGATAACCAATTTTGAGAAACGTTTGGAGATACGTTGTCGACGCACGTTGGGTTTCAACGACAAGCTTCTTCGCTGCCTGATAAATTGGATCATGCTCATCTTCGTCCACCTCGTCGCCACCCTCCAAGTCAATCGGGTGTTCGTCCCCGCCACCGAAGTCTTCACCGATTTCATCCATCCCCTTTTCGACTTTTTGACGCTCAAGGAAACGCACCACTTTTTCAACCTCGTCCTCGGAAACAAATACTCCCTGGATACGCTGGAGGCTTGAAGCTTCAGCAGACGAGTACAGCATGTCACCATTACCGAGAAGCTTCTCGGCGCCACCCGTATCAAGAATCGTGCGCGAGTCGACCTGAGATTTTAACTTAAACGAAATACGTGCTGGCATATTCGCCTTGATAAGACCCGTCACAACATTTACTTCCGGACGCTGCGTAGCGAGAACGAGATGAATACCCGCCGCTCGCCCCTTTTGAGCCAAGAGGATAATTGACGATTCAACCTCCTTGCCATGAGCAACCATGAGATCAGCCATTTCATCAATAACGATAACTACCTGAGGCATCGGCACAAGGTCTTCTTCGCGAACCTCATTGGTATCAGCATCAACGACACGTTTTTTCTCACCACGAGCCATCTTCTCACGATAAGAGGAAATGTCACGTGACCCTGCCGCCTCGAGTGTTTTATAACGTCGTTCCATCTCGCCCACCGCCCACTTTAGCGCATTCATGACCTTGTGGTTGTCGACGATAACATCAGTCTTCAAATGCGGGATGCCCTTGTAAAGAGAAAGTTCGACTCGCTTCGGGTCAACAAAGATGAACCTCAGATCCTCAGGAGAATTTTGATAGAGCAGCGAGAGAATAATCGTATTGATACAAACGCTTTTCCCAGACCGGGTCGTACCGGCGATGAGCAAATGTGGCATTCGTCCCAAATCAGCATAGACGAGCCGACCGGAAACATCTTGACCAAGAATGATAGTGAGATTTGAACGACGCTCGCGATATTCCTTTGACTGGAGAAACTCGCGCAGTCGGACGTTCACCTTAGCCTTGTTCGGTACCTCGATTCCGATAAGCGATTTCCCGGGAATCGGTGCCTCAATCCGGATATGCTGTGCCGCTAAAGCCAAAGCGAGATCATTGTGGAGCGGCGTAATGCTGGAAATTTTTACCCCCACTGCCGGACGAAACGTGTACTGAGTCACTGTTGGCCCGACCTGGACCTCGCCCGGTTCGACATCAATGTGAAAGTGTTTCAGGGTTCGGACAATAATATCCTTGTTCTGTTCAATATCTCCCCCCCCTCCCTTGGCATCAGATGCAGCGAGGAGTTCCAGTGGCGGAAGCTCCCAGCGAATGAGTCGGCGCTTCGGTCGGATAAAAGCTGGGACTAAGACCGTTTCGTCATCACTCGTCTGATCGGATACACCCTGATTACTCTGCTCTGTCGTACGTTTTACATCCGCCATATCAGTCTCGCCAAAACGGATATTTTGAACATTTTCCGTTGGCTCCACCGCTGACGGAACTATTTCCTTGTCAGCCTCTTCAGGCATTGGCCCTGACACAGAAGTTGGTTTCAACGCTGCTTCGAGGGACAAGGCCCTATCTGGCACTGAATCCGCTGCCACTCCAGCTCCCGATTCATCCCCAGAAACTTCGTCCGTTGCTTCCTTCTGGAACCGTGCCGTGACACGCTCGTACCAGTGAAGAAGCGACACATTGAATGCTGCGATAACCCCCGAGACAAAAAGCGTAAAGAGGATAACGAAACTAGCGATCTTTCCCATTGCACCAGAGAGCAAAGCTGCAAGAACATAACCAAGAAAACCTCCTCCTTGCTGAGCGAGTGCAGCAGAACGTAATTCAGACACAGAATCACCAAGGAAGAGATGGGATAGCCCGAGAAAAGCAAAAAAGGCAAATCCGAGTCCAGTATATCGAATGATGTCCGAAAGACTCGTCTCATGACGACGAATGATGAAGTAACCGACAAATGGCAAAAGGAGAATGAGTATCCATTTACTCCAACCAACCGTCACGCCCACCCATTGATCCACCGCCACCCCAAACGATCCCGCCTGACCAATAAAAGAAAGAAGGAAAAGGCTCGCAAAGGCAAGCAAAAACAAAGCGACAATACCGCGCTTGACGTCACTTCCGAGCCCCGACTCCTTTTCCGGTGGCGAATTTCTATTCGCACTCTCATTTTTCTTTTTGCGTCCCATAGTGTGTTTACAGTATAACAGCCCAATCGCACCTGGACCAAAGCGGTATTGTAGAACAAAAAGGACAATCCCGTAAGAATCCGGGTCTCGGCAACTGAAACCATCGGTCAATGACGTTAGGGACTCGTCCCAAATACATTGCCGATCACCACACCCGTGTACACTACTACCCCATTGATCACAATCCCCATATTAGGGAAAGCTGCTTGAGCTGCAGAGAGAGAAGTAAAGGTTTGCCCCTGAATCGTCCAGGGAAATGGCGGTGGTGTCGAAGAGATTGTTCCGCTTCCACTTGTCCCGCTGACACAAGGACCAAAGCCGCTCACAACGCGGACGCTTCCAATATTCACACAACTTGGAGAAAAAGCTGACTGAACGGCAGTAAGCGAAGTGAAGGTTCGTCCTTGAATTATCCAGGGGAAAGGCGGCAGTGTAGTAGAAGTCGGTGGGACAGTGGTTGTGGGTGGAGGAGAAGTAGACGAAGGAGGAGAAGTACTCGCTGAAGAACACGCTCCACCCGTTCCTGCCCCAGTCATCACAACTCCACCCGTCTGCCTTACCATAAATATGCATGTCACGGAACCACCAGCACATGATCCAGTCGTCGCGACATTGATGTACCCCCTCGATGGTACATTGCAATGAGCAGGATCAGTGAGGATACGGGGTTGGAAAACCCCCAGTTGTGACACACAGTTGGGTTCAGCCAGACCACCAGGGGCTGCTGAAATGGATATCTGGGCACGCTGACCAACAATAGAAGACCCGCCAAAACTAGCTAAATCCACCCATGTGTTGCCGCCCGGAGCTTGAACATAGGGAATGGCTACCAGTTGCCCTGCTGGAACATTGACGTAGATAACCTGCGGACCAGGATACCCAACACTTCCTGTACCAACTGCACCGCCGTATTGTCCAGATGTCAGCGATCCGTTCAATCCTGTACCAATCGAAACATTTGGCACATATGATCCAATGCGACAACTACCGGGAATTCGAACTGTTGCAGCGGGATTCCCTCCACCGCCCCCGCCCGGATCCCCACTCCCCCCGCCCGGACTCCCGCCTCCCTGGCAGGCTCCCGTGACAAAGGTTT
>CAYLPD010000004.1:0-50498 GCA_964385515.1 uncultured Bdellovibrionales bacterium | reverse complement strand
TCCGTTTGTTTTGGTTTTAGCTCATTCCTATTTCTGAGGAATGAGTTCAATGGTTTTGAGACCATCAGAAACATATTTAGCACCTGCACCCGCATACTTTCCAGGAAACACTTTCCTGACTTCGGACTCGAGGCTTGGGTCCCAGCAAGGATCATGACCACTTTCAAAGCCATAGTAATAGTCGCCAACTCGGATGTAATCATTCAAATGCCTAGTAGTGTTGTCCTTTATCTCTTCCTTCAGGACTGTTGTGATTCTATCGATTGCACCTATCGCCCCAGGACTACAGTAGTCAGTAATTGCGGCAAGTGCCTTTGTTGAAAACCCTATCTCATCCCACGCTCCACCCTCATCATCTTTTCGGCGATCATAAACATACACCAAATCCTCCGCGAACTCCTTGTTTAGTCTCATACGAATGCCGAGCTCCGGGATGTTGTACCAAACTTCATCGCTATTCCCGGGGATAGTTTCGATGTGCTGGGGGTAGGAATCAGGATGTGCAGAGGGAGGAACGACTGACACTGAATCGGGCTTGGTAACCGGGTTGCTCACGACAACTGACTGGTCCATAGCTACCGACTGCGTCTGCATATACCAGAACACACCAACGATAGCGAGGAGGGCGAGGAAGAGGATGGCGAGGAAGAGGGGTTTCTGAGTCATAGAGTTGAAGTAAGAAGATAGCAAAAAAAAAACGGTGGGTGTCAAGAGCAGGATACCAGAGGGGACGAAGGAGGTCGAGGTAAAAGAATCAGTCACAACACAACAAGATTGTGCTAAGCAATCGGGATTCCGAGAAGCTAAGAGGGCTTATGGTGTGATCCGTTTAACGTCGCGCGGGTAGAGAATTGCCTCTTTGATTGAAGCAAGGCCAAGCAATTTCTGAACAATCCGTTCACTGCCGAGCCCCCAACCACCGTGAGGTGGTGTTCCGTATTTGAAAATATCGAGATAGTCCTTGAACATCTCCGGATCAAGCCCTCGCTTTTCGATGGTTGTTTTGAGCTGCTCATAATCATGGATGCGCTGTGAACCAGACGCGATTTCAACCCCGCGAAAGATCAGATCAAAGGATTCGCTCTGTTTGGGATCATCGGGACTCGGCAGGGTGTAAAACGCACGTGCGGATGTCGGGTAATGCGTCAAGAACACAAGCTCCGAACCGAATTTCTGTTTGACATACTCCCCGATCAGCCGTTCCCCTTCACTGTCAATATCCCCGGCTTCTAATTCCTTACCGTATTCCTTTTTCAAAATTTCAAACGCCTCAGAGAGACGGATTCGCGGAATAGCCACTAGTTCAGGGACCGTCGCACCATATGGGGTGAGCGTACGGCCGCAGGTCGCACCAATATGACGAAACATCGCCTGCATTGCCCTCTCCAGCGCTGCCATCACATCCTCCATACCGTCAATAAAGCCCATCTCAGCGTCGAGACCGGTATACTCGTTGACGTGTCGTGTTGTATAGTGAGGCTCGGCACGAAACACACTGCCGATTTCAAACACCCGTTCGAACGCGCTCATACCTGCCTGCTTGTAAAACTGTGGACTCTGGGCCAAGTATGCATCACGATCAAAATACTTAATCTTGAAAAAATTTGCTCCACCCTCCGTTGCCGCCGAGAGGATCTTGGGTGTTTTGATTTCTATAAATCCCTCGCTCCGCATATGCCGCTCGTACGATTCGAGCAACGCATCGTACACATGAAATATCGCTTGCACTTTCGGGTTGCGCAGTGTTGCGGTTCGATGATTCAAGAGCGTTTCGAGTTGTAAATGCATCTCCGTTTGAGAAACGTCCACGGGCAAGTCCACGCTTGGCGTACCGACGACGGTAAGCCCCATAACTTCAATTTCAATCCGCTCCGTTGATGTATCGTCACTCGTTCCTGCTATTTCGCCCTTATTCGTCGGTCGTTCCTTCACCAGCCCTTCGACCACAACCGCATATTCTGGCCGAATTCCCTTGGCTGTTTCGATGACCATCGTCTTCTCCGGTGTCACCACAAGTTGCACTCGGCCGCTCCGGTCACGTAATTCAAAAAATACCAGTTTCCCATGATCTCGACGCACCATGATCCAGCCCCTGAGTGTCACCGTCTCACCGATATGTTCCACTGCATTCTTGATAAGTGTTCGATCCGACATAGTGTTTTGTCCACAGTATATTATTGCCCGGCAAAGAATTCCGTCACCCGCACGGCGAGTTCACTCGGTGTCACCTGGGTTTTCAAAAACGCGCGATCCACCACGCCTGCGGTTTCCAATTTTCGAAGCTCCGAATCCTCAAGTGAAGCCGTCAGGAGAAAAATCGGTAACCGCTTCACTTGATCCAAACTCGGAGACGTAGCAATCATACCTGTTTCCACCGATGACGGGAGCACGTGATCAGTAATGAGGAGATGGAATCCGTCAGCCCGAGCTTTTTCCAGGTCAACCTGCCTATTGGTGTTGACGATGACTGTAAAACCCGCTTCTCGAAGCGCTGCCCCGAACATTTCCGAGAAGACTGGTTCATCTTCGACCAACAGGATCCTCTTTCCCGCTGTGATCTCTTGGCCTGAAGGTGTATCCTCCCCCAGACCCGAGGTTGGCTGGGCGGTCAATGCTCCGACCGATTTCTGCAGGCTAGCCTGTCCTGCTTGTGAGGAAAATTGATCTAGATAACGCCGAACTTCAACGACGACTTCCGAAGGGGTGAAATCCGTCTTGGAGATAAATCCATTGGCTCCCGCTGCAAGCGCCTCCTGACGCTCTTGGGGACCAGAAAGATTACTGAAAATGATAATTTTTAATTCCGGATTGAAGTCTCGGTTGGTCCGGAGTTCTCGCAGCACCTCCATCCCCGTGAGTTCCGGAATGACCATATCAAGTAAAACGAGATCATAGGACCCTTCGCGCAATTTTTTTAAGGCCTCCCGTCCGGTCAATGCCGGTGAAACCAAAAATCCGGAAGATTCAAATTTCCGGACATAGATTTCAGAAATAAATGGGTCATCTTCGACAAAAAGAAGGTTTGTCATAGGCATGATATTCTTAGCTTCCGCAGCGTATCAGTGTTTTCAATTCTTTTCAACCGGCGGACGAGCGAACAATCGGAAGCCGGATCACAAAACGTGTGCCCATATCCTTGCCGTCCGAGGTGACTGAAATACTCCCGCCATGTGCCTCAATAAAGCTCTTGCCAACATAAAGACCGAGGCCCGTACTGGACACATTCACTCGGGAGGCATCTTTCCCACGCTCAAATTTCTTGAAAATATGTGGCAAATCATTGGCATCAATGCCGACACCTGTATCGGTAACCGTGATAACGGCCTGATCACCCTCTTTCGTTAGCTCAATCGCAATCTCACCCGATTCAGTATACTTGATTGAATTATCGATAATATTGGAGATCGCCTCGCGGATTTTGGCGCCGTCAATGTGAAGCAACGGAAGTGGCTCTTTCGGAAAAGTGAATCCGAGCTTCAAGCCCTTGGCATGAGCGGCCAAGAGAAACATGTCACGCAACTCCTCAAGAATATCCGCCACTTGGGTTGGAACCAACTGATATTGGATACGACCCGCTTCAATACGTGAAATGTTGAGCAAATTCTCAACGAGATTCATCAGTCGATTATTGGCTAGGTAGACTTTATTGAGCGTGTCCCCGACAGCTGGTTCTAACTGACCGTATGCTCCCTCAAGGAGAAGAGAGACAAAACCCTTGATCGCCGTCAAGGGCGTCCGGAGTTGATGCGATGCGATCGAGATGAACTCACTCTTGGCATTATCGAGACGACGCAGCTCAGTATTGGCCAGGGCGAGACTGTCACTGATCCGCTGGAGCTCCTCTTTCCGAGAGATTTCTTTTTTTATTGAACGGATCAGCATAATGCCGAAAATGCTCACCAGGAAAAGCGTGATCAGTGTCAAGACTCGATTGAGTGGCGTCCGAATGAAAAAGAACTGGGCGCCAATCAGGATAGAAATTGCAAAAACGAGAACCTGTACTGCCATCACCCGAATATTCATTGCTTGATACTTCACGATTGCATAGGCAAGAAACCCAATAAAGATCGGCATCCCGAAAAGGCCATATTGTCCCACTGACCAGTCTGCCGTGATGCTCCCTGAGATATTGCCCCAAGAAAACGCGCTCAGAAAGAGAATGATGCCACTCACAACGAGCAGCGTCTTTCGGAAGTCGCCCCGTTGTTTCAGCTGCGAAATCTGGGAGAGAAATGTGTACAAGATAAGAAAAACAAATATTCCCTCAATGAGGTACGCATAGCTCCATAAACCACCCTCAACCGCTTCTCGGTCACAATTGGTGAAGTCAAAGTAATTTAAATTAAATGTCGTGGCAGCCAGAATGAGCAACGGGATAAAGACTGACGCGATCGACAGCTTCAGCCACCAGCTGATATCTCGTTGAAAAATAAAAACTCGGAGAAAATAGAAGGCCGTCGCATAAATGAGCACCTCAAAGAAAATCAATATCGACCAAATGAACATGATCAGCTCCGTACGCTCCGACGCCCAGAGGATAAGATCCAGGACCGTCCACGTCGAGAAAAAGATAATCAACGCCATGAGCAATCGATGGAGGAGTTGTTTTTTGGAAGCAGAGAGAACGAGGAAGAAGAGCGCGGCCGACAGGGTTACCGGTCCCAAATGAGAATAATAAATCAACGGATCAAAAACATTGTCCGAGAAAAGAAGGAATTGCGATGTGCCCCAATTGCAGATTGGCAGATTCATAACGAATGTGTCTGAGACTTCACATAGGCTCGCTGGAAGTAGTGGGGGATGAAAGGCAGATAACTTTGATAGACATCTTTGGGCAGAGATTGGATACTCCGAATGATTTTCCGACACTGGGGTGCCTGGCAAGCACACGGATGTTCCAGCCTCCAACGTGGTTCCTCTTCGGAAATCGAATAATCGAAACAGAGTTCTTCACCCCGACGAATGTGTCGCATAGCAACGAACAACAGGGTCCCTCGGATCCCGACATTCGGCCGACAGGAGTGGTTGATATGACTCGCTGGAACCCGTGGATCAATCCACGTATTGTTTCCAATTCCTACCATATTTTGATTCTTCTGCACCTGCTTCTTCGTCTTCTCGACCATCTGTCGTCGTTTCCCTTTCAGAATGAAGATGATCTCTCCCTTCTGCAAATCCTTGGCTGCAAAGACACCCTGCCCATTAATTTTTGAATCACCAATAAAATACTTTCTCATAGTTCTCCATTACTCTTGATCGGATCGGGTTGATTAAATTTCACCGCCCGAAAACCCGCCCATCGCGCGACACCCATCCCCCGCAAAATAAGCAACCAGACAAGACCATCCGCTACAAAAATAGTCCAAACATAGATGAGTTCTGTATGGTTTGACCACGAAAGAGCAAAAAAATTGATAGTGTTTCCAAGAATGGTCAGTGTCCAAGCGAGAAAATCTTCTTCTTGCGGAGAAAAATAGGTTTTCGCCATCGTCGGGATAATAGCGAGGACCTCAGCGGTCAGAGTGGCGAGGAACGCGAGGAAGGGATTCTCTGCGATCAGAAAGAGAGCAATCCCCGCTATCCCACCCGCCAAACACGTCCAGTCGAGCCGGGTGAAATTTCCTCGCCGTCCGTATTTCCAAGCAAGGGCTGCAATAATTGTCAGTCCGATGAAATCTCCCAGAGGGACATAGATGGTCTCCTCACTCCCCGCTTCATGATACATAAAAACCGATATGCCAGCCAAAAAGGCCGACAAAACCCAGGTCACGATATGCGGTACAGTCTGACGCTTCAGCACCGCGACAATATACAGCGGATGAGCCAAAAATGAGATAACACCTGCAATGATCCCAATCGACATACGTATATGCTATTGATCCAGGGTCTGATCCATTGTGCTATTAGTAGCTTCGATGGCATCAACTCCTGATGCACTGTCCCGTTCGGATATCTCATCGCCCTGGTCCGCCATAAACGTTTCTGGACTAGTACACTCGACCCCAGCCTCAACATCCGTATCCGTACAAAAATGCATCTCGCACGCGGCAGCTTCGTTCTCTTGACATAGACGAGATGCACAACCGGGGGTATTCAATTTACATTCTCGCAAAGATCGCGCATTCCGCAGAGCGATCGCATAATAAAAGGATTCCCCTTCAGTCTCAGCCGCCTCACACATCTCCCCTATATCTGGGTCACAGACACCCGCGAAACATCGATTCAATGTTGGATCACACTCCACTCGCGTTTGGACGAGATAGTCCTCTTGGATGACATATCGATCATACGACACCCAGATCGCCAAAGCGACGGCCAAAGAAAAACCCACCACCAACACTGACGACTTGCTAAGAATCATGGTTCAAAAGTTGTAGATATCCCGAAACTCCCACACTTCTATTATAAGCTTATCCACGCAATATGGATAGCTGAGATGGGAGGGAGCGAGTTGTCGAAAGATGCCTATGTAGCGTATCATAGTACTGTAATCACTCAGACGAGGCCACTGGGCCCATGTCAAGCACATGAGCGAACGGGTTTCTTTCGACAGAAAAATAGTTTTTATCGGTTTTGGATCCATTGGCCAAGCGCTCATTGGTCCCTTGTTCAGACATTTCGACATCAAACCAAATCGAGTTGAAATCATCACGGCTGACAATCGAGGAGAGGCGATCGCCCGAGATTACTCGGTCCCGTTCCATATCGCCCCCCTCCTAAAATCAAATTACCAAACGATTCTCGCCCCGTTCGTTGACGCTGAGACATTTGTCATCAATGTTTCAGTCGATGTATCGACACTCGATATTGTGAAATTTTGCCAGGCCCAAGGCGCGCTCTATGTCGATACCGTCATTGAACCCTGGGCGGGACGATATACTGATTCCTCAACCTCACCCGACGAGCGCAGCAACTATGCCCTGCGTGAAGAAATGATGTCACTCCGGGCTCAATCCGGGGGACCCCACAGTCCGACGGCTATCCTCACTCACGGGGCAAATCCCGGACTTGTCTCCCACTTTGTAAAACAAGCACTCTTGAATATCGCGGCTGATACTCAAATATCCATCACCGCACCACGGTCTCGATCAGAGTGGGCCACACTAGCCGAGCAATTAGGCATCAAGGTTATCCATATCGCCGAGCGCGACTCACAGCTCCGGGCCACACGACGGCAACCCGGGGAATTCACCAATACCTGGTCCGTCGACGGATTCATTGGTGAGGGACTACAACCTACAGAACTGGGTTGGGGAAGTCATGAAAAAACCTTGCCCGTTGATGCTCGTCAATTTGATTCTGGTTGCCAAGCTTCAATTTATTTGGACCGCCCCGGCCTTTCAACGCGCATTCGCAGCTATTCACCACTGTCCGGTCCACAGACAGCCTTTCTCGTCACACACGGAGAATCCATCTCCATCGCCGACTATTTCACATCTCGCGATGCAAGCGAAACGGTCACCTATCGGCCAACCGTCCTGTACGCCTATCACCCCAATGATGACACCATTCTCTCAATCCTCGAACTTCAAGAACGAGGATGGATCCCCCAAGAGCACCGAACCGTGATCACGAGCGAAATTGAGAGTGGAATCGATGCATTAGGAGTACTGCTCATGGGTCATAGCGGAAAGAGCTACTGGTACGGATCATTTCTGTCTGTCGAAGAAGCACGCCAACTGGCCCCGCACAACAATGCCACATCACTTCAAGTCGTCGCCGGTATCCTCTCAGCAATCGAGTGGGCACTTAAATCACCAGCTCAGGGTATTGTCGAGCCTGATGAAATGCCCTATGACCAAATACTCAAAAGCGCCCACCCCTATCTCGGGAAAGTCTTCGGTAAACAGATTGATTGGACACCACTTCAGGGACGAAGCACTTTGTTTGCTGAGGACATCGATGCAGAAGACCCATGGCAATTCAAGAATTTCCGGATCAACTAAACAGGTCACGGCCAAAGAAAGAAGAGAGATGACAGAGAGACACTCTGTCTTTTTTGTTTTTCCCTATTCCACTGACTCACCCAGGGTCTACGAGAATTGGCTAAGATGTCCATCCATCAACTGAAATAGCAAAACACCCGAGCACTCTCGGGTGTCTTGTCGAAACACAGGCTTAGAACAATGTGAAGAGCCAACCCAAGACACCAGACTCAGTGGCCTGAGCGGTGATAAAACTCACAAGTTTTGAGTTTTCGGATTTAAGTTCGCTAATCTTCCCCTGCATGAGCAATTTGAGTTCGCTGTCTTCAACCTTACTCGCAGCAATTTGCATTGCGGCAATACGATTCTCATTGATGGTCACCTCACTCCGAAGTTCATCCAGTATGTCATCGTCATTCCCGAAAAGTTCGCGGGCAACTACGTTTCGTTCGTTGAGATTCTTCACGAGCATCGAGACTTTCTTCGCCTCGGACTTATGAGCCAGAGCAAGATTCCGAAGTGCCGAACGATCCTCGTCGACTTCAGCAAGTTCAGTGAGATCATCCGAAACGTCCCCAATCTCAGCATCATGCTCATCCTCAAACTCGTCATCCTCTACACCGAGAGCTAAGAGAGCGCTCTCGACAGAGTTCTTGATCGACTTCACTCGACGTTCGACCGTTTCAAGTGCGGTAAGACCTGACAAGAGACTTTCACCTCCCGCCGCAATTTGCGCCTTGACAGCAGCAAACGCTGTTTCGGCTTCAGTCAAACTCGCCACATACGTTGTCGTCACGCCACCGAGACGCTCCAAAGTCGCAATTTTTTCCTTCGTCTGAGCAATTCGCTTGGCTACCTTCGCAATATCCTTGACCACATCTTCTGAATCCCGAAGCGTCTTACCACGAGCAGAAGACGCGAGCTTTTCAGTCGATTTAGCGAGTGATTGAATTTTGTCAAGCTCATTGGCCGTAAAGGCCGCTTCAACTGATCCAAGACTGGCCTTGGCGAGGGTCAACTGAGCCAGAGCAGCGGTAACATCGACACCCTCAGACTGTTTCTTGAGAATATCTTCTTCAGCCTTCGCTATTTTTTCGTTCAGTTTTTCGAGTGTCTTGTCACGATCCTTGAACATCGCGTTCTGGTCGTCTTCATCTTCATCTTCATCTTCGTCTTCAAACCCATCTTCACTCTCTCCCTCGTCCTCATCCATATCATCGTCTCTGACATCACCAGACGAACGCTTCGCTGCCTCCCGTGCACGCTCAGCGGCTCTCTTAGCATCCTCACGTTTCTTTTCTGCTTCTTTCTTCTTGTTCTCTCCGGACTTCGAGTCATCATCATTATCCTCGTCCTCATCGTTGTCGTTGTCCTCATCATCGTCATCGCTGCTGTTGTCATCATCCTCACCATCGTCCGCCGAAATAGTTTGGATACCCGGCACATTCACCGGCTGCCCCGTCAGGAATGCAGCATAAGCGAAATACCCACCAAATAGCATAAAGACAATGGCCGAAAATGCCACTGCCTTGTGAGACCCTTCTGTACGCATATAGTTTTTCTGTTTATTTTCAAATTTATTATACGGGAAATTACCGCAAAACACCAGGAATATATCACACCTTGTCAAGAAGCTCCAAAAATGCCCGACCCGCACGGTCCCAGGTAAACGTGCGACTGCGGACCAGGGCTCGCTCTCTCAGCAATGCCTGATACTGTTTGTCACTGAGGATGCCGCGGAGCGCCTGGAGAATCTCGTCCGGACGATATGGATCGATGAGAACCCCAGCTCCTCCGATCACTTCTGGAAGGGACGCCGAATGCGAGGCAATAACCGGAACACCTGAAGCTAAGGCTTCAAGTGGCGGAAGACCAAAACCCTCGTAAAACGATGGGTACACAAAGACACTGGCAAGATTGTACAGTGCTGGTTTGTCGCCATCCTCAACGTAGCCAATCTGGTGAATCCATTCCCGGGCGGGTGATTGATCGATCGCCTGGAAAAATGTAGCGTATTTCCAGCCCGGTCGACCCGCTAAAACCAGCTCGTATTTTTCCAACTCCCCAACCGCCTCACGGTGAAACGCTTCAAATGCCTGGAGCAATGCAATGAGATTCTTACGTGGCTCAAGCGTGCCAAGATAGAGGATAAACTTGTAGGGCAGCCCATACTTCGCTTTCACCGACAGCAATGAGAGATCGTTGCGATCCATGGGCTGAAACCGTTCGTCAACGCCACTATGAATGACATGGATGTTCGCCACTGGCAAAGCATAACGCGTAATGAGGTCATCCCTGGTCGACTCAGAGACCGCGACAATCATATCAGCCCGCCGAAGCAAGGACCGAAAATTGACCGCAAAATGCCAAAGACGCTGTTTCCAGGAAAACATTTCTGGAAAGAATTCAAAAGAGAGATCATGCGCAGTCACAATCAATTTTGCGTCTCGCGAAACTGCTGCAAAATTCAAATTGGGCATAAAGAAAACCTCCACACCACCGAGTAACCGATCGAGCCGCGGACGTTTGAAATACCAGAGGGACAAGTTGAGAAGCTTGTTGGGGATTCGAAAACGTTTGACACTGACATTGGGGTAACCCTCTGTCCACGAAAGATCGGGTTCCTTGCTTCCCCACGCGTTGAAAAAAAGCACGTACGTGTGCTCGGTCCCAATGCGAAAAAGCTCCTGCAAGAGTCCAATCGTGTATTCCTCCACTCCTGTTCGTCGACCGGCTGCGAGCGAACGGATATCAATCCCGATACGCATGTTCATTTCACATTAATCACCGTCTTCCCCTTTCTCGCTCTCACAATTCCCTCTTGAACGAACGATCAGCTTACACCGAACGACCGTTCCAATACCACCATCCAAGAACCACCCACACAGCCAGGAAAAGCCCCATCACGCCGCCGAGACCGAGAGCGACAAAAAGCGAGAAGCGACCATCCCGGGTAAAAGAATCTGTCGCCATGAGTGTAAACCAATTACGATATGCGGCTTGCTCGTTGAGTCCAAAAAGGTAGCTCTCTCCCGCGTCGACAATCCCATCAGCGATCCGCTCCGATTCTGTTGGTGACTGTGTACGATAGCTCACTTGAATCAAGTTTGTGGACAACACCAGAGTTTCGACTCGACTCTCGATGAATTCGGTCTCGCGCGTCCCGGACAGCAGAGCCCGGCGGGCCGTTTCCCGCCGACCCAGAGGAGTCTCAAGATAGCGCGCCACCGTGTTTGCCATCCGTTCATCCGCTTGCAATCGATACGCATGATCGTACTGATATTCTGCTGTCGTCTCTGTACCCTGTCGCGTCACTGAGAGAAGCATAGTACCCTCATACCATGGCGACTGGAGACGATACGCCAGAAACCCAATGACCAGCGACAAGGCAAGCACCCCGAAAATAAACTGACGCCGACGAATAAAGAGATTGAGAAAAACACGCAGCTCCATTGTTTTGGTCTTGATCAATGATGGTACATCCCACTCGATCTCGCCGTTTGATCCGTCCGCTTCGCTAGATGTTCACGGACCAATCCCTCGACCGAGTCCCGTATTGTAGCTTGAAATAGCGCCTTGTCAAACCGCTCCGCTTTCTTACGGATCGTGAGGCTGTCATAGTCTTTCCCTTGAAATCGTCGTACGGCCGCCACTAATTCCGCGGCTGTCTGTTCAGCAAAGAATTCTCCCATTACCCCTTCTTCAAGATGCTCGACGATATCCCCCCCTCGAAAGGCAATGACTGGACGACCTGAAGCGAAGGCTTCTTCGGCAACAATCCCGAAATCCTCTTCTTGAGGAAAAATAAATGCTTGGCACTCCGCATAGTAATCCGGTAATGCCTCATCTGGAACACGGCCAAGAAATTCAATAGTCGGACCTGCCAACTGTTTCAATCGCTCTAACTCTGGACCACGACCGATAATTTTCAGCGGTAGCTGCATCTGATTGAAGGCTTCAATCGCAATATCATGCCTCTTATACGCGATGAGCCGTCCGACCATCAAGAAATAGTTCTTGCGCTCACGGGGTGGGGCGATATGAAAACGGTTGACGTCAACTGGCGGATGAATAACGACGGCTTCTTTGCGATAATACTTGGCGATACGAGCCCGAACGAATTCCGAATTGGCGATAAAGCGATCCACTCGATCAGCTGAGGCCTTGTCCCACAGTCGGATGGGATTCATGAAAAAGGGTACCAGCCGCTTGATGAAACGAGGAAAACCAAAATCCTGGGTGTACTTTTGACAATCATCCCATGCATAGCGCATCGGCGTATGCACATACGAAATATGAAGCGTCTCCGGCCGAGTGATAATTCCCTTGGCATAGCTCGATGAATCCGACAAGACAACGTCATATTGTGAGAAATCAAAGCTTTCAATCGCTACCGGCATGAGCGGCGGAAATAGTCGATGATGTTTCCTCGCAAACCGTGACCGCTGCAAAAATGACGTATAGATCCGCTTGTCAGCAAACTTCCCATGCATCGCCTCCGGATCATGAAGGAGAGTATAAATCGGCGCGTACGGCCAAACTTCAGTAAAGGCCTCCAGCACCCGCTCGGCCCCACCGTACTGCACCAAATAATCATGTACCAATGCGATTTTCATGAGGAAGTCCTAGACTAAAGCCAGTAGAGAATCACTGTTGTTTCACTGCGGTTCTGAATTATGGGTGCCATCAAAGGACACAAGCCTCAAGTCGTGAGGAGTGACCATGCTTGAAACGTATCACGCAGGAGGAGATCCCAAGCAGTGACCGAACACACCTGGGTAAGCGCGGCGCGATCCTCGGCAGAAAGCGCTATGTGTTTGACGTCCTGCGCCCCGAGCGTCGGATACATGATTGACGTCGGACCAGCCACATGCTCCACACCCAATGCGTGACCTAATTCATGCACCAAAACCATCCGGAGATGATCACGGTCATCGAATTGAAAGATATCAATGCCGGTCCCCTCATACACTCCCTGATCAAAGAGTCCACCCGTTCCATAGGTCTTGGTGAATGTTTCCAATCGCTCATTGTACGCTTCAGCGATCTGTTCACCCGCACGCACGTATCGATTCGCTTCAGCGATAAGCGCATTCACCCGGTTTCGATCCCCCTCCAGTCTGGCCTGGTCTTGACGGAGCCGTTTTTCTTCACGCTGGATCTGATTGAGTTCAGCCTGATCAATCCGCGGACCTGAATTCCAATGTGCGACTCGAGAGTTATAACGTGCGAGCTGCTCGTCAAAGTCAGCAACCGACGCATCATAAGCCCGGCGTGCCTTCGTCAACTCAGATGACAGAGATTCATATTGTCCTTGAATCGTCGATTGTTGCGATTGAGCAGCGGTCCACTCAGCCCCGAGCGCCTGACTTTCGATCGTTCGGGCCTGCCGTTCATCGAAAATGAGGTTAATGGGGAAAGT
Organism: uncultured Bdellovibrionales bacterium; assembly: GCA_964385515.1. Classification (GTDB taxonomy): domain Bacteria; phylum Patescibacteriota; class Minisyncoccia; order Moranbacterales; family UBA1568; genus SSEF01. The sequence goes on along the minus strand of CAYLPD010000004.1, from coordinate 37,151 downwards.
CGCGTTGAGATCGTACCGGAAGATATCATACCCGAGCGCCTCTTCCCAAGGCCTTTCCGCTTGACTGATAGTCTGGCGGAATTCATCTTCGGTAACACCAAAACGGGCATCGAAGCTGCCAACGGTATACAAAAGCGCCTGTCGACACGGTACACGCAAACGCTCGAAGCCGTACAGTCCCCCGATCGCAGTCGCCACAATGATCACCCAAATGATGAAAGACTTCAACATAGTTCTCTTGTATCATACCATCTCTCACGCATTCCGTGGCTTTGACAAGCCCCTCTTTCTATGCTATACTGTCCTGGTGCAAATTTTGTTCTTTCCGATTAACAATCTCTTTTTCAGGAGCCCAGAAATGGCAATACGTCCGATAATCCGCCTGATGGATCCGCCCTACACCGGTAATGATGTGTTAGCACAAGCATTACACCGTCTCGAGGTCACAGTCAATGCCGACATGCTCATGTGGACAGACGAACCAAAGTTCGGTGGCCAAAAAAGCGTGTTTGTGCGAAACAACGAGATCTACCACGCGCTGGCTGCAAAGCACGGGCCACAGCGTGCGCATGAGTTAACTGCCAGCCTCCAACCCCGTCAGGCCACAGCATTTCCAATCGAGTGCTGTGATGGTGTCCAAAAATTACTAGCGGCCATGAGAAGGTTCGAGCCGTTCGACACGCCCTAGTCCCCGCGCAACGCGCACCCACGAGACGATCCTCACCCGGTCGTCTCTTGCATTTTTCAAGTCGTGCGTCTCATGTATTGTGGAACTAGACAACCGAGCTGTCATGTCTCACTCGTTGACATATGACTCCCGACATTGCTACTATCCTCTCCGGCGAGAAATTCGCTCTTCTTTTACAATTTTACAACCAACCAAGGAATCAACTTGCCTACTTTTCTCTCCATTACCTCTCCACCGCCAGGACTCGATCCAGAGTTGGCCAACGTCCTCACCGGTCTCACCGTCGTATTCCGTCCGGAGCTGAACCCATATTTCGATGACCCAACCATCGGGGCCGACAGGAATTTTGTCTTCATCGGCAACACCGATATTGCTGAAGCGATAGCTGTTTTGGGTATCGAATCCCAACAAATCCAGTCGCATCTGTCTCACTTCCGCAGCGGCCGGGCCACTCGGATTCCACGTCGCTGCTGCCAAGAGATACACAGTCCTGACAATCTGCCGACTGAAACAGCATCCGAGGGAAACCCCTTCAACTCAATCTCCTTGAGGAGTCAAGCATGAAACAGATCCAGATTATCCGCACACCCACCCTAGCGGCGGAGGTTGATCTACGTGAGGCCTTTCTCGGTCTCGCCATCGTCATCAACGAACCAGCAGTGATGGAAGCGCTTGGGGCTGATCCAAACTGGGCAAATTTCGTCCATGACAAGAGCGGCGTCTTCGTCCTCCGGACTGACGCCGTCGCAGCCCTCAACGCCGCCGAGGAGTTTGAAGCAGCGGAGTACTGGCACCACATGCCGGGCACACTGCTCCACTTCAACTGGAACTGCTGCACGCTCCTCGACTAGGCACTTCCCCGGCGCAACGCGCCACACCAGAGACGACCCATCAATAATCCCGATAGGCCGTCTCGTTTTTTTTTATTTCTTTGAGTCTTTCAGCATATTCATCCGCATCTTTTTCAATGCTTCAAGTGTCTGCACGGCAGATCCCTTATCAGTCCCCATGTCCCCCAGCCGCCGAAATGATCCTTTACCAAATGTTTCTTCCACCGCTCGCGCGACCTCTAAAAGATGGCCCGTAAAATGGCTCTTCAGAAACTGAAAATAGACTTCATTATCCGTACTTCTGGTCGCCAAAGCGATCTCCTGACACATATACCTTAGCACCCTTCGCTGCAGAGGATATCCAACCACTTCATATTTCCTAGACTTGGAGTCAAACCAGGCCAGATCATCCTCATCTAGTTTTTCCTGGGCCAATATGTTTTTTCTCTCCTGCCGACCATCTCCAGAACCCATTTGCTCTTTCAAATCACGAAATTCCGGACGTGTTAACAAATCGGAATAGAAATACACCTCTTCCTGGGCGACAACCGCTTCCTCCAAACCTCCGAGGTGTACATGGTGTTCACCTGCTTGATTCCTCTTATGCGGAGAAAGAACTCCGAGTCCCCGCCGAAGAGTATTCTCATGAAGACTGTCTCCTTGCTGGATCAGCTCTATGACTATTTTCCCCTTGCAATGCATCATCTCGTGCATCACGACACCAGTGAGAATAAACGTATTCGAGCGAGCGATGGCCACGATACGTTGAAGTTCCGTGTGCGCAACCCCATCGCTCCTGCTACCAGTCATAGCTCGAAATCCCTCCTTTGACAGTAGGAAGATGTTCTGTACAGGAAATGTATAGCCTGGGACTTCACATATTTCCTGCCGTGCCCGAGACCAGGAATCAGCGTATTCAAATAACTGTGTCTCCTCAGTCGATTTTGGAACCTCATACCGCTTAAGTTTCGTCTCTACCTCCGGTATGAGATTGAGTCGATGGTCTCTGATAAGGTATCGCTCGTATTCCTTTGTCTTTTCTTGGACGGATTCCACCGAAGTCCTTCCTACAAAGGAGATGTTTGGAAATATTTCTCTCGACATACGAATATACTCTATAACTAAACTAGACGCCAAAATACTCCTTATACCACTCGACGAAGTTCTTGATGCCGACATCAATACGGGTGGTCGGCTTCCAGCCGAGTTTCTTCAGTTTGCGGATATCCGCGACCGTACTCGGTACGTCGCCAGGCTGGATGGGTAGCATCTTTTTCTTCGCTTGCTTTCCTACATTTTTCTCAATGACTTCGATGAAACGGGTAAGCTTCTCCTCTTTGTCACCGCCAATATTCATCACCGTGCAGGCGAGGTTCGCGTCAAGACAAGTCAAAATGCCGGAGACGATATCATCGATATACGTGAAGTTCCGCGTCATGTGCCCATAGTTATAGACCTTGATGGTGTTCCCCGCGATGATGTCCTGGGTGAAGGTGAAAAGTGCCATGTCCGGCCGACCCCACGGACCATAGACGGTGAAAAAGCGGAGACCCGTCGTGGGGAGCCCGTGAATGTGGCTGTAGACATGCGCCATGAGCTCAGTCGCTTTCTTCGTCGCGGCATAGGGCGAGATGGGCGTGTCGACGGGATCGGCTTCGGCGAACGGGAGCTTTTTGTTGTTGCCATAGACGCTCGACGATGAAGCATAGAGGAAATTCTTCACCCCATACTTCACCGCGAGGTCGAGGAGATACGTCGTCCCCATCACATTCACGTCGGCATAGAGCGCCGGGTCGCGAAGGCTGTTGCGCACCCCCGCCATCGCCGCGAGGTGGATCACTTTGTCCGGCCGCTCTTTCTTGAAGAGCTTCTCGAGGAACGCGCGGTCGCGGATATCACCACGGTAGAGCTTGAACTGTCCCTTGTAGTCTTTCAAGAATTTCTTGATCCGGTCTTCCTTGATCCGCGGGTCATAATAGTCATTGAAATTGTCAATGAGGATCGGCGTATCGCCGCGCTCCATCAGCGCCTTTGCCGTCGCACTTCCGATGAAGCCCGCCCCACCAGTGATGAGCACCTTCACTCCCTGCCTCGAGACTTTCTTCGCCGCCTTTTTGACTTTCATACGGTTGGAGAGATTATTTACGGATAAATTCACGGACGCGTTTCAGGAGTCCGAGTGGACCGCCGCGGAAGAGTTCGCGGTATGCGTTCCCAGCCAGTTCCAGTGCTCTCCCGATCGGCGAACCGGGTCGGAAGAATGATTCGACAAGCACCTGTCGCTTTTCGAGGTGTGTGGCCCACTTTGCCTCGATGTGGCGCCGTTCATCGGCTGTGAGCGGGCCCTTTCGGAGGACGACCGCAAAGCCGTTCCCTATCTTATCATCCGTATCCTGAAAATCAATCAGTTCCCAGTCGAGACCGATACCCCGCACGAGTTCGACAATATCCTCGGTCACCCAGTAACTAGCGTGCCCCGTCTCGGGGTCGGGCGTGACAGTCTCGGTGCCAGCATGCCGCGCCTGGAGACGAGCGAGCACCGTCCGCTCACGGTCCCGATCAAACGTCCGCTCCATATGCGGCACAATCATATAGACATAGCCGCTCGGCTTCACTACCCGATACCACTCGAGGAGCGCCGCGATCGGATCGGCGAAATGCTCAAGTACATGCGACGAAATGACAAAGTCCACGGATTCGTCTGGCACCGGCAATTTGTCTCCCGGCGCGATGATGTCGATCGGCGCCACCTCGCCCGAGATCTGGAGTTCACGCTTCTTGTAGACACTCCGGTTAAACGCATCAGCGATGTCAACATTCTTTGTATCAAGACCGAAGGGATTATGTGCCGAGGCACCAATCTCAAGACCAGTGAGCCCATCGAGATAGCGATGCGCGAGTCTGCTTTCAGGAAAGATGCGTTTGGTCATAGGACATTACCCTTTCTTCAGGGCCGTGCGAAGATAGGTATAGTATGTTTCGTTCTGCGCCTGGGTCGTCGTATAACGTGCCAGTACTGTGTCGCGAGCCGCCTGACCAATCCGCTGACGCAATTCACGATCCTCAATGAGGTGTCCAATTTTTTCTGCCCACTCCTCAGGCGTAGCTGCCACAAAACCATCAATGCCATCCCGGATAGCTTCACGGAACGTCTGTGTCGCAGCCGCAACGGTCGGCACACCAACAATTCCGGCCTCAAAAAATTTGAGCTCGGATTTCGACTCAGCGTACGGATCGCCAATCACGAGCGGGGCAAGGTTAATATCCACGCTAGCTACATTGGCAAAGTGTTCGGTGCGCGATGCAAAAGGAAGCCGTTCGATCTGTCCACTCACAGAGAGAAACTCTTTCCCAAGTTCGAGCATGCCCGCAATCACAAGTTTCACCTGAGGATATGTCTTCAGAATCTGGAGCAAGACTGGAGCTAGCGTCGCGAAATCCTCAGAGTGTGTTGGTGAACCACTAAAATATGCCAGACGAACCACATCACCCGGCCGTTCTTTCTTCGACTGGAGCAATTTTTCAGCGATCGCCTCATCTTTCTGTGAGAGTCGATTCGGCACCAGTATGACCTGCTTCTCCGCACGCAGCTTCCCAGCCAGATAATTCGTCGTGGTCGTAGCCACAATCGCATACGGATCATGGAAGAGGCCACCACCAACACCATTTTTATACAGTTCACGCTCCAAGGTATTCAGTTCCTGGAAATGCTTCATGTGAAACAAGTACTGCGGATCAAACACCAAATCATCCGTTTCAAATATAATCGTCTTCCGTTTTTCTTTGAGAGCGGCAATGAACCTTTGGATCGCTGGTACTTCGAGTACTCGATGAAACACAAAAATTTGGAATTTGTCAGCGTATGTCTGGAGAAACGGATTGTCTGGAATAGTCACCGCCGTCCTGAAGCCATGCAGAGTGAGTTCTTCGGCTACATGACTGGTTCGATACCGCGCACTATCCCCTACACCGCTGGCAATGAAGAGAATATCGCCCGGTTCAACGCGCCGAAACTGAGCCCAAAACGCCCCCCAAATTCTCCGTCCACCCCGAAACCACCCCTCACGCCGCAGAGCTCCCCAGGCTTTCCCAATTTTGATCAGGAACATTTTCATATCGAGGATAATTTCTGATAAACAGCATCGAGCATCTCTCCCGTCCGATCCCAAGAGAACTTTTCGACAGCCCGGTTTTGATTCGCCAGCCCCTTCCGCCGCCGTAATTCTGGGTCACGAAAGAGTCGGAGCACCGCATCTGAGAGACCGGCACCAGATATGCTGTGTGCATATTCACCGCCATCGGCCAGATACTCCCGGTTATTTTCGGTATTGAAACACACGACCGGCAAACCCGCTCCCATATACTGAAGCATCTTTCCACTCGCCTGGCCCACCCCCTCCTCTTTCGGATCGATACCAACATCGCTCATGGCCAAAATCTCGCGCAGCGAAAAATACGGAAGCGGGGTAATTGGTGTCACCCGTGTCATCCAGGCCTTTCCTTCGAAATACGGTGCGACTTCGTTCCAAGGGAATCCAGCCACAACCACGTGTGCTTTGGGGTGTCCGGCGAGAATCTCAGGAATCGCGTTCACGAAATGGCGAATGCCTTTATTCGCTACCAAAGCTCCCGTATAGATGGCCACGAGAGCATCCTCCGAAATGCCATATTTGTGACGCAACGCCGCCCGCGGAAACACCACTGCCGTTCTCATATCCGTGCCGACACCATCTGGCAGTGTTATCGGTTCATTTTTCTTTCGAAATGCGCCGATCTCTCTGGTATTCTTCCACGAACTCGTCACGACAACATCGCCAAGATTATCAACCGTCCGCTCTACCCATTCAAACATTCGCCGCAAGAGACCCGTCCGAAGATACGCGTGCGAAACCATCTCCTTTGTCAGGCTACCGTGGAAATCTCCAAGCAACTTCATCCCTCGCCAGAAGAGTAATCGTTGCACGACCCACCCGATCAATACCCCCTCATGCAAATGAGCATGCAAAATGTCCGGTCGAGTCGTGCGCGCCAGAAAAAAAACTTTGCGAAGCAGCATCAGGTCAAGAATAATCTTTTGCCAATCCGGTCCGGCTTCAAGCTTCTTGTACCAGAACAACCAACGACGGATACGACGTACCTCCACTTGGGACGCGAACGGCTCAGGCAAGTCTTGTCCAATATGATACGTCGCGATAGTCACTCGATAGCCCCGACGAGTCAACGCCAGAGCCTCCTCCAAGATGCGAATATGCGTTCCCCGATCTGAAAAAAACGGGGTCGGGGCAATCATCAGCACGTTCTTTCCTGTCTGCGTGGAGGGGTGGGTCATAGTCACTCTCAGTATACTCCACACATTATCCAGGCGGAAAAAGGAAACCGTACCAAGGATCTGTGGATCTCAACACCACTCTGGGTTGATATGTTCAAAATGCTCCCTCACTCATAGCGCGCACCTAGACCTCCAAAACCTGACGATATGCGACAAAACTCGATAGGCCCGGAATGCAGTTGCATTCCGGGCCTAGGCATCAGCGTGGCGGGATATATGTAGACTCACGGGCCGCGCGATCTCGTTCCTCAGCGTCATGAACCAGTATCAGCCCAATACCTACCAGGCAGGCTAGCACCCCGACAACAATCAACACCAGTGTGCCGATTTGAACCCTCAACTCAAACCGGCGAGATGATATGCGCCGGCGCGGTTTCGTCCTCTTCACAACTCCCTCCTCTGGCTACAATCAGTAATCAGTCATTCGGTATTGAACAGAATAGTCTTTTCCAAAACAAAGTCAAGGGTGCTGTTCACTCACTCAATGCACAGGAGGATCATGGGGTGGCAAACCACTCGCATAGACCGCCAGGAGCGTCTGATAGTATGCTTCAGGACGCGCGTCCCCCACACTCTCATAGACCGCCTGCGAAAAACGCAGCGGGTCCGGAATCAAGCGCAGTTTTTGAATAGCTCGCACGAGATCTGCCGCATCTCCCGGTTGAAAAAGGAAGCCATTCACGCCTTCCGTAATCCGCTCTGGAACACCCCCCAGGCGAGATGCAATCACTGGTGTCCCACGTGAGAGCGCCTCGAGAACGACATACGGCATGTTCTCATACCAAATCGACGGCATGACAAGCGCCTGCGCTCCCCGGAGTGCTTGTTCCCACACTGGACCAGTCTGGTAGCCAAGGAATTCGACACCGGCAATGTTTTGGGCCCGTTCCCGGAGCTCTGACTCTGCCGGACCGGTCCCGATAATCTTCACGTTGACAGCTCCTTGCAGCTGACGGCACGCCTCAAGCAACGTCGCGACACCTTTTTCCTCTGCCAATCGTCCGATAGAAAGTAGATAATCACCCTTGGTTGTTTCAGGCGGGGCGGGAAAGGGACAAATCGGTTGGACAACTTTTTGAATCGGATACCGAAATCCCGCTGCCCGAAATTTTTCGATCAGAAAATAACTCGGGGCGAGAAAAACATTAACCAGGCCATAGCTCCTGATGACTCGATGCACACCCTGTTCAACTGCACAGATCAAACTTTTCAGATACGAGTCTTGCACTGCCCGATCAAAAATAGCCCGCCATCCACTCGTATGATCCCAGATCCGGCCACGCACCAGTAAACTGTAGTTGGGTGATATCAGTTTGTAATCATGCAGCGTCATCACCATCCGAACGCCGTGTTTCTTCAGCGTCCACAGTATCGAAGGTGAGAGCTGGTGATAGATATTATGGAGATGAGCGACATCCGGTTTGAATTCTCGAATCAGTGCGTCAAGTTTCACCGCCGCTTCGTGATTCCAGAGGATACGTCCAGCGGCCCGCAGTTTGGCCCCAATGCTCGCCTGAGCATCGTGATAATCAACGCCAGAAACAAAAAACCGGCTCCAAGGGGTCTTGAGATTCTCCGGATGTGCCATCGCAAAGAAAGCGACCTCATGACCGTTTTCTGCTAGAATATGGGCAGTATCGAAATATGCTCGCTCTGCTCCACCCTTGAGATAGTGAAATTTATTGATGAGCAGTACCCGCATGTGCTCAGTATACCTGTTTTTTGTGTCGCGTATAAGCCTATGCTCAATCCCGTCGAGAAACTCGCCACTGCCATCTCAAAACGAAGCCGTGCCCGAAAATGGACACAGTTCCTCGCGCTCATGACTCCTGGACCGACTGACCGTATCATCGATGTCGGTGTGAATACGACCGAATATTCAGAAGCCGACAATTATCTTGAGCGACAGTACGCGTATCCGGAAAACATTACGGCTGTCGGCGTCGAGACCAACTTCGCTGAATTCAAAGAGCGCTACCCCGCAGTCACCACCGTCACGAGCGATGGCACTCGGCTCCCCTTTGCAGATGACGCATTCGAAATCGGCTATTCCAACGCCGTCATCGAGCACGTCGGCGGACGCGACAAGCAACTCGCCTTCCTGAGCGAGCTCTATCGGGTAAGCCAACGCGGATATCTGACGACACCCAATAGACTATTCCCAATCGAAGTTCACACTCGCATCCCGCTCCTCCATCTCCTCCTCCCAAAGACACTTTTTGATCGCGTCGCAACCGCTCTCGGAAAAGGCTGGGCGACCGGCGACTACATGCATCTCCTCTCGCGAGCGGAACTCATAGCACTTACCTCCAAGGCCGGTATCAGACACTCTGAGATACTCTCCAACCGATTTCTCGGTTTCACCATGACCTTTACGCTCATATGGAACAAGTCAACACCATAACCGCTTCATCACCCGTGTCACTCTGGCGTGATCCGCGCACATACATCATCACCAGTGCTGCATTCTTCTTGATGGCACTTGTTGCTGGATTCTTGGGGGTTTCTCTCCTCTGGCCAGCCGTCGCCCTCTTCGGTGTTTTGGCAATTATCGCGATACTCCTCCAGCCGCTCCTCTTCTTGGCAGTGCTCATCGTCATTCGGATGTCGCTCGACTATTCCTCCGGGTACATTCAGCTCACTCTCTTCGAACACTCCGTCTCGCTTTCTCAGTTCCTTGGTCTTGGTATCGCCATCCTCGGCAGTTTCTTTCTTCTCCGTCAGTGGCGATCCCTCCGTCACTACCCACTTCTCCTCCCGTATGGACTCCTCATCCTCTGGGGCATCGGCACACTCACCTACTCCATTGCTCCAGTCACCTCACTCCAAGAAACGCTCCGCATTTTTGATCTTTTCATTATCAGTTTCATGACTTATGCAACGGTTAGGCGCTACCGCGACTACCGTTTTCTCCTTATGGCGATTTTTGTCTCCAGTATGCTCCCGATTCTTTTCGGTATCTACCAGTTTATCTTCGGCATTGGCCTCTCGGATGAAAACGTCTCAGCCACCCGCATCTTTGGCACCTTCAGTCATCCCAATGTCTTCAGTCTCTATCTCTTTGTAGTAGCTGCGGTGGCGGGAATGTATTTCCTCGTCTATGCACGCCAAGATCGCGCCCGACTGCTCTCAGGGCTCTATATCGGACTCGTACTCGCTACCCTACTTCTCACCTATGCTCGCATCGCCTGGATTTCTCTTTTTGTTTTCGCATGCTTTGTCGCCGTCTGGCGTTACCGTTTTCTCCTCCTCCCACTCGTCCTCCTCCCACTCGTTCTGATCACATTTGTACCTGCAGTCCATGAACGTGTCACTGAAACGCTCCATCCCACCCCCGATTCTTCCATCGTCTGGCGACAAAATCTCTGGCATGACATGCTCCTGAAAACCAACCTTGAAGATCGGGTGCTTCTCGGAAGCGGTATTGATACGTTCCGTGTTTCGGCTGAGGCGCTCCGCGGTGAACGCTTCGGTTCCAACGAATCCCACAATGATTTCGTCAAATTCTATGTCGACGGCGGTTATATCGGATTAGTGATTTTCATCCTCGCTCTCCTCACGTTTATCTTCCCAGTACTCAGAGTACGCCGCCTCACCCCGAGCCACAGCCTCCGCAACATGGCGACCCTCATCGCCCTTCTCATGGTGACACTTGTGGTCGCCAGTCTCTCCGACAATGTCTTCAAAAACACCCCCGTCCAGTGGATCCTCGCCATTGTCACCGGCGGCTTCCTCGCGCTCTATCGCGCCTCACTTCCGAAAGAATTCCGCGATCAGTTTTAAAGTATTCATGTAAAAAGAAAAGGCCCCCGCGCTGGATGTAATCCATTGGGGGCCGTGTGGGTGCAAACGCGCGGACGTGACCGCCGCTAGCTAGTCGCAGTTGTACGCCTCTTCCGCCGTTGCCGCACGGATCGTCGAATTACTCACCTTCAACACCGTGATCATGCCACCCTTCCGAGCCGTACGCTGCGTCGGGCCATCGGGATGCGATGACCAGGCTGCACGCTGGCCGTTAGGGTAAACAAACACCGGAATGAGACAGAGCGTGCCATCATGGTACGCTGCCTGTTGACTGATCGCATGCGTCACCGTCGATGAACCGCGCGGATCGATACAGCCACCAATCATCTGGTTCAGACTGAATGTGTGACCCCCATCCTGTGAGGCCCATTGCCGCCGGGTTCCCGTCACGCAGTGGTACGCACCCTTGGGTGGCGGCCCATCCGGCGTATCGATATCAACGAAGGTGACGATGACGTTGTTGTCCTGAAGCTGGTACTTGATGTCCGTGGCCTGAGCCAGACCAGCAAGGCCGACGAGACCGAGAAACAACACAACATAAATTGCACGCAGCATGCTAGCTCTCCTTCTTGAACACGTGGAAAAGAAACTTCGCTTATTTCATACAGCCCTTGCCAGACTATACGAAAGCACATGGTACTACAACATTCACTTCCTGTCAAGAAGTCGGATGCAACATTGAGAAAAAACTTAGTTTGGGGCAAGAAAAAACCGGCCCCCAGAAAACGCGCTCCTTTGCGTTTTCCAGAAGCCGGCTGCGCACCGTGTTGTGGTACTACTGATCGGCGCTGAAGTTTTTCATGTCCCGTCCCTCGATGCCGCAGAACTTAGCATAGTACGGGTTGTAGGCCTTCACCTCGGCCGCAGTGGCCGGACGGACCTGGCCAGCGTCATCGACACGGAGCATCGATGCCATATCGGTCTGGCCGCCCCGGAGACCGGGGCAGGACAACTGATGCCGCAGGTCCTTGGCATGGGATGCCCAGGCGATCGGACGATCGCCGTCGTAAATCCGCGGCACGACCGCGAATGTCACGTTCTTGGTCCCAGGCGGGACCGTCATCGCGACACGCGCCGCATCACCAGCGAGCGGCGCGCAGGAGCGGCTGCCCCAGTCGCTGCCGACGCCGTTGTAGCAGAGATGTTTTCCCTGCAGTTGCGGGTTGTCGGTGAGTCGGGCGATATAAGCCTGGCCCTTACCTGAGGTGTCCCTCAGGGCCGGACCGACCTTGATACCTTCGGGGACAGCGTTGAGATACACGGCCGATATGGCCGTGTGATTGATCACAAACGCGCCCGGTCCGGTGTTCTCGATTGCGGCACGAGAGTCGCCCCCACCACCGACAGGAACATGTTCCTGGCCGGGGTTCAGCTGCGCCGATGCGAGCACCGGCGCGCACAGGGCGACAGCCACCCAGATCTTCATGAGTTTTTTCATGATGTGGCCCCTCCTTGGAGCCTTGTGTTGGTAAAGAAGGTTCGCCATTTCCCTATCGGGAAATGCCGATAGAAAGAATGACACTACATGGTACACCCGTATCCTTCATTTGTCAAGTAAATAAAATTTGGCTTAGATAAAAGAAAACGTCCCTAGATTTCAAGTCTCTAGGGACGCATAATTTGGTGAGCCATTGGCTCAAAAGGACTACTCAACCTCTTTGTGCTCTTCGAGTCTATCCCCGGATGATTCCACTACCGGTAGACTTTCAGTTGGCTCGGCTGCCGCAGGTTCGATCACGGTGGGTTCATCAGCACGCTCGTCAACCGACGGAGTATGGACAAAAACGATACCGTTATGCACAGCACCACCCGCCTTGACGATTGCCGCCATGGCTTGTTCTTCCAGCACATGATTCCGCCAGACATGAACTCCACGCACAACATCGATTGCGAGACCCAACGCCGGTACATGACCGCCCTTTTCAAGATCGAAGTTCCACCCGGCACCGACGAAAAGTATCTTGTACTTGTCGGAAACACCGAAGCGGATGCTGGCCGAACGACCACCCGGCTCTTCTTGGAAGTAGCCAGCTTGGAAGTAGTACCGCAGCATCTCCGTCTTCACGAGAATGATGCGGAACCCAGCTTTGACCAGTCGATTCATCTCGAGCAGATCTGTCTTGTCAGGGATCTGTGCCCCTTGCCACGTATGGTCGCCACTACAACCCTGTCCCAATGCGTATGAGAGGAACAGGTTGACTTCTGGAGCAAGTCTTTCGCCCCGAAGTTCACGCATGTAGTTGCTGTACGTGATGCTGGGACCGATAGCCGTACACCGACGGTGCATCGCATAGTCACCAGCCGAACCGTTTTCGATGATCGCGCCAGCATAGATGCCAGCACCGAAGTCCTGTCCTCGGTCATCAATCACTTTGACTCGCGGGCCAACCATGTACTGATACCCATCATAGCCAAACCCACGATCCACGCCTCTCCACTGGGAATACTCGAACCCGACACCGGTAAGGAACCTGCCCCACGGCCGCCGATCGACACGCGGGTAGAATGCGCCGCTGGCCGAATATGACGCCGAGTGCGGATCGAAATCCGCGGCAATATACAACTCCTCGTCAGTTTCCCAGAACTGACGGACCTTTTTCGCGGGTACTTCGACGATTCGTGGAGGTGGCACGGGTGCAACGACTAACGGTGGCGGGGTTTCCGCGACTGGGGGCTCCACTGGAGGTGGAGGCGGCACCAATGCCGTCTTCTCCTCGGGGAGGATGACCCAGTTTAAGCAGTTCTGCCACCAGTCGGACGTCTTGCCCGACGGGAGAACGAACCGCTCACCCTTGACTGGTGCGTGACCTTCGATCCAATCCGTACGATATGGACCGCGAGCGACCACCTTGCCCTTGCGGCAAAAGGTGATCTGCTTGAGTCGTATACCGCTCGGTATGTCGATCCGACCTTCAGCCTCCGTCGTATTGATCCGGGGGCCGTTCACCAGATCAGCGCGTTCGCGCAGGTAGTTCCGATCGTCATCCGACAGACCGAGGACTTCCCACGCTTCTTCGCTAATACTCGCTATGGTGCGCTTTCCACAACCCCTGAGCGGAGCCGTGTTGGTGCGGCGGAGAAGGATTTCTCCGGCAGCGTTCGTCTTCGGCACAGCGACAGGACGCGCGGCCGCAGGCTTGGGAGCCGGCTTCGCCACCTGTGTAGCCGCTGGTGCAGCCGTGACCGGTTTTGTGACCGGCTTGGCTTCAGCGACTACTGGATTGACTTCCCGAGGCGTGACGCCGGCGGGAAGCTTCAACACCTGACCGACTTCGATGTGGTCGCAGTCCGCGAGTTGATTCAACGCGCACACTGCTTTTGCTCCTTTGCCGCCAAATTGCTTCAGCAGCTGGTCACCCTGCTTGACCGTGTAGGTCGCGGTAGGCGTAGCCGTTGCCTGTGCTACGGGTTGAGCGGCAGGGGCAGATATGGTCCCCACCACTTCCCGATTTCCGTTTGCTTCCACCACCCGAGTCACAGTGACCGGGGTGTACTCCAGCCCGAGGAAGACCATGATCGCTGCGAGAGCGACCATGATCCACCAAGGTGTTGGTCTGTTGCTTTTCATGATTCCGGCCTCCTTCGCCGTTGAACTTCAATGAAATTCAAGAACCAAGGTGGGCCCAGATGAACGACCCACGCCTGGCACCAAGGTAGGTACAAGACAATCGGATCGCCCATACGAGCTACTCCTTTCTTTCTGCTTTTTCTACACGATGACAGTCTCCTTGGGCTGCTTTCACATTCCGCGGGAGATTTATCGTGTTGGGAATCAGCATCGACAGTGGATCAGACCCCAAGAAGAGTGCTCCTTTGGTGATGAAACAGTCGAGGCCGTTCTCGCCACTCGTTAACGTCGCCACTTTCGGAAAGTCAGCGGTCACTGCATATACCGTACCGTCAACTTCTGCCCTAAGCGGGAACATCTCCTCCAGGGCTTTCAGCTCAGCCAATCCATCACTTTCATCCCGTCGAAACGTCGTGAAGTGACGGAGCTTGGACCGTACAACATGCTCACGGAAGTCTGCGGTGAGTGCTGATGGCTTCTGGTTCTTCACCAGCCACACGACTCGACCATCAAGTGTGAGGAGCCGCGTCTCGTCGTTGGAAACGAGAAAAACGTCCTCACCGCCGATAAGCAAGGTCTTCACCATACCACAAGGCATGATTACATAGTAACCGCCTCGCGGAGGCATCCTGCGTACTGCGGACAGATATCTCACACCCAATTGAGTGTAAATCACTGCTCGCTGGACAAGACGCTCAACCGGGACCATTTCACCGGACGATTCATACATCCGGCTTTCATCCCGGATCTCGCTCTTCCAATCAGGATGACGAGAGAAGACGAATGGGATTGCCTCGACGCAGCTCAGTGTCACAAACTTCCCTTCAATTGCCCTCCCATGCCATGGTGCTTCAGCCCCTTGTGATGACTTCCCTTCAAGGACGAAGCCCGCATTTTGGGACATACCTGCACACCCCGTAAGGAGGAGTGATGCAATAAACAGAGTTACATTGCGAAGCATTTGCTTCTCCTTTTTTTCGTTGAACAGAATACAATTTTTAAAGGACCTGGTCGAAACCATTCCTCTGGAACACTTCCCTCAATTGAGAGAGAAACGCTCCAAAGGAGGCCTCTGCTTCCCCTGAATGCTGTTAGCGCCCTGCCAAAGAAACTGCTCTGCCGCCTGGTCGATCCAGAATCCTCAGCATGAGCCATGTCGCTCGAACAAACGCACCAGCCAGAAAACCGATTATTGAAAGAAGTGCCAGCTGCTTGGGTGTCGGATTCCGATCTGTGATCGGCCCAGAAAGTATCCGGATCTCGACGGCTTTCGCTTCACCGCCCCGGAACTCCGTGTTCCGATTGATGAGCACGTCAGACAGCGCATCCATTGTCTTGCTCGCTTCACGCTCGGTATCAGCCTTTACTGTCACCGACAACATTCCAAGTTCAATATTCTTCTCCACTCGGACCATCGATCGCCACGCCGAAAGTCTGGCTCGCTTGTCTGTTGGGAGAAAACCCTGAGCGCTCACTTTACCGGTTTCAAGCACCGCGTTGATAAAACGTTCACTGTAGATCGATTCGGAGAGTACCTTACCCAGGTATTCGGACGACTTGAAAAGTGTGTAGAAATCCTGTGACCCGGATAATTGTACCACCATGAAATCAGTCCGCACAGCATAGCGAGGAGAAATGGCTGTCTCCACAAAAAATGTCGCCGCGGCAATAAAGAAACCAAAAAGGAAAATACTCCCTTTCTTTTCCCAGAGCAGAGCCAAAAAATGAGTCATGGGCATAGACGTAGTGCAATAAAGAAGTAACGCTCGATAGTAGCAAAAAAGGAGTCTTTTGTCAAGAAGACTCCTTTTCCCACTCGGTTCAACCATTCCCGTTTAGAACCAGCCCGAAAAACGATTCCAGAACGATAACTGGAGGATATCGTTCAGTGTGACAAGGAGCATGAGGAGAATGAGCAGAATAAAACCAACTTGATGGATCGTACCTTCAACCCGCGTACTTACCGGTGAACCCTTGATCTTTTCGATGAGCACAAAGAGAATCCGCCCCCCGTCGAGTGCAGGTATCGGTAAAATATTGATGATACCGAGATTGATCGAGAGGATAGCTGCAAAGTAGAGCAGATAGGTGATCCCCAATTCCGACATCTGTTTGGTGAGAGACACGATACCCACCGGTCCAGCAATATCCATTTGCGTTTTGGCACCCGTGAAAAGACTCACCAGCATACCACCCAAAGCACTCAAGATCTCCGTCGTTTTTACATACGTTTGTTCAAAACCAAGCTGGATCGCCTGATACCAGGGGTAGCGTACCATGGCAGTTTCCGAGAAACTGATGCCGAGCGCACCCTCTCCTTCGGGTGAATTCAGCCGCGGTGTTCCAGTCAACGTGATCGCTGTACCACCTCGCTTCACCGTGACAGAAATCTCCTCTCCTCGATGTTCGCGGATATACGTCGAGACAAAATCAAGTGATGTAACCGGCTGTGCATCCAGAGTCTGAATCACGTCACCCGCCTTGAGTCCAATCTCATCCGCTGGCGTATGAGGCTGAACTTGCAAGATCTGAATACTTGTAGTTGCATAGCTCTCCCGTTTCTCAGGGTCAACCTGCTCTGGAAAACCAATCATGAGGACGACTGAAAAGAGAAGCCAGGCGAGCAGGAAATTCATCACCACCCCCGCACCAAGCACCTGAATCCGAGTCCACGCGCTCCGACCAGCAAAGCTATCCGGCTCCTGAGCACTGTCCCGATCTTCACCTTTGATCCTGACGAAGCCGCCCAGCGGAATCCAGTTGAGCGAATAAACAGTATGGGGGCTGATGACCTCGGTATTCCCACGCACAAACCGGTAACGGCCAGTCACGTCATCTTTCACTACACCACCAATACGTGGCGGAAAACCAAACCCAAACTCGTCTGCCTTGATGCCATTCATCCGAGCGACGACAAAATGACCAAGTTCATGAACGAACACAAGAACCCCGAGTACCAGTACAAAAATGAGAATCGTCAGCATATCAGGCGCATCAGTGATACATGGTTTAGACTGTCATGATTTCATCTTCCTTCTTCCTTCGAATGACTTCTAATCGCTCATTAAAATCATCAATTACTTTCTGCAGATCATCCTTGCCCCGGAATTTTTCATCTTCACTAATCGCTCCAGTTTTTTCCGCCTCCTGGATCTCCTTCCAGGCATCCTCGCGCGCATTACGGATGGAGATGCGCGCCTCCTCAGCCCGATTATTCAGAGTTTTCACCAATTCTCGCCGGCGTTCTTCGGTCAAGGCCGGTAGTGTAATGCGGATCACGGAACCATCATTCACTGGATTCAATCCTAAATCAGACTCGCGAATCGCGGCCTCAATTTGGGTAAGCGCTCCTTTATCCCAAGGCGAGATGACAATCTGACGCGGTTCAGGAATCGAGATACCCGCGATCTGAACGAGGGGGGTTTGGGCGTTGTAATAATCAACGAGGAGATTCTCAACAATACCCGGATTTGCTCGCCCCGTCCGGAGTGTTCCAGACTCTTCGGTGAAGTGACCGAGTGCCTTCTCAAACGCTGCTTGTTTACGCTCAATAATTTCCTTGACCATAGCGATTAAACCTTACTTGGATTTACGTAGACCGACATACAGTACTGCTGGATACACGGGATCATAGGTGATGACCGAGACCTCACGATCGACATTGAGCATATTGACTGACCATGTCTCACCGGCATTCTCAGATTTGTAAAATGCCTTCCCCGCAGCAAAGACAATCTCGTTCGAATTCACTGGATTGATCGCAAAAGAGCGAAGCTGAAACTTTTCAGCACTTTCAATGATGTTCATTTTCTCCCAATTCTTACCGAAATCACGGCTCCGGTACAAACCATTTTTGGTCCCGGCATAAACTGTTCCCGAGATATTTGGATCGGCCACAAGTGACGCGAAACCCTGGACTGCAACTGTGTTGGCAACACTTGCGGTTGGATTCTTCTTTCGGTCCTCTTGCCGAGCTTTCTCCCAGTCATCCCAGGTTTCTCCAGCATCGAGTGAAACATAGATCTTGGAATTAAAAGCCAAGAGATACATGACGTTTGAATCCTTCGCATCAAATGCGATGGCCGTCACTGGACCACTGACCTTGGTTCCGACATTCTTCCAGGTATCACCACCATCCGCACTCCTTACAACCGTGCCGGTGCTAGTCCCGGCAAACAAGAGATTCACATTGGTTGGATGCTCGGCCAAGGCTGGGAGCGATGATCCCGTCCCCGGCTCACTGTAGACATCCTGCCAAGTCTGGCCACCATCTATCGTACGGAATATCTTGCCTCGCTCCCCGACAACTCCGGTCGCGTACATCCGATCAACACTGCGCCGTGAAGCGATAAAACTATACACCTTCTGTGGGGGGAAATTCACCGGTTCCCAGGTCTCCGCTCCATCTGACGTCTTGAAGATCATGTCCTCCACTGTCCCAACAAAAACGTCCGGTGTCCGGCGCAGTTCTTCAGCCTCCATCCGCGCATCATCCCGTTGAAGAAATGAGATAGCGAGCACATCAGCCTTTGTGAGCTTACGCTTCTCATCAACAAAAGTTTTGGGAGAAAACGTCTTGCCACCATCATCCGAACGCCATACACTCCCCGGCACGGCCTGAGTGTCAAAGGCGGTCGAGGTACTCCGGTTCGGCGCGCCAATCATTGGCGGAGTCACAGTACAACCAGAGAGCAGAACCAGAACGAACAGGAGGACACCGAAACGAAAGGTATGTTTCACCATAGAATTAATTCGTCTTCAGTATACCACGAAGCCAAAACAGAAAAGTCACCGTCAGGGCGACTCTCCATGGCTCCAGAAAGGTGGGTGCGGGGGGGATCGAACCCTCGACCGTTGGCTTAAAAGGCCACTGCTCTACCAACTGAGCTACGCACCCAAAATCAGTTATCCATCGACAGACATCAGTAAACAGGAAAGCGCCGGGAAAATCAAGGCGCCAAGTTCTCCTCCGCTCAGGCTGATGCCTTTTTCTCTATTTTTTCCTTGCTGATGTACGATCGCAAGGCTTCTGGGATAGTGATACTCCCACTCTCGTCTTGATAGTTTTCCATGATGGCAATCAGCGTACGACCGATAGCGCAAGCGGTCGCATCGTTCATATAGACATATTCTATTTCACCTGACGTCCGTTTCACTCGCGTCTCGAGTCGGCGGGCCTGATAGTCACCCATAAGATCCGAAGTGTGTGTCTCGCGGTACTTTCCTTGGCCCGGCAGCCAGCACTCGATGTCAATCTGACGCATGTCTGGTTTCCCCATGTCTCCGGTACAAATCGCCACGACTTGATACGGGATATCCAGCCCTTTGAGTAAATACTCTTGGATCGCAACCAGAAAATCTTGCTCAGCGACTGCTTGTTCGGGGACGGTAAAGCTCTCCATTTCGAGTTTATCAAACTGATGAAGACGGAGGATTCCTTTCATATCCTTGCCGTATGAACCGGCTTCACGTCGAAAAGCAGTTGAATAGCCGACGTAACGCACAGGCAGTTCAGGCTCGGAGAGTGTCTCACCTATGTGAATCGGCCCGAGGGTATGTTCCGCGCTCCCCACGAGATAGAGATCATCGGATGGAAAAGAATACCGTTCATCCTTTGGTTCGAGACGAGCCATCTTGGCCATCACTTCCTCGCGAATAAAGACCGGTGGCACAACGGGTATAAACGGCTTGGGAGAAACTGAGAGTTTCGCCTGTTCAATAATTTCCTTGAGTGTTTCCTCATGAGTCAGCACCCCCAACACGTACTGTACCAAGGCAAACTGCAGTAGAGCCAAGTCGCCCTTGAGATACGCAAAACGAGCGCCCGAAACTTCCGCTGCCTTCTCAGTATCAATGACAGCAAGCGCCTTACCCAGTTCCCAGTGTTCTTTGGGCTGAAAATCAAAGACACGCGGAGTTCCCACCTGGCGGAGCACCTGATTCCCCGATTCGTCTGGTCCGACAGGTGTGTCGGGTGAGATGATATTGGGTACACGAAGCATCAGCGTATCGTAGGCCTCCTTCACAAGCGCATAAGCTGACTCCTTTTCATCCAGCTTTCCCCTAATCTCCTTTCCTTTGGCAATAATTTCCCCCTTCTCTGTATCACTAACAGCCTTCTGGATAAGCTCGTTGACGTCATTTTTCAAAGACCGCAATTCCTCAACCTCCAAGAGAAGTGCGCGACGCTTTTCGTTCAAAGAAAGGAGCTCGTCAAAATCAAGAGCGACACGTTTCTGTGTGATCGCCTCCCGCACTTGATGCTGATGTTCGAGTATGTACTTGATGTCAAGCATATGATGTACCTGGGTGGACAATGCTGGATTCGAACCAGCGACCCCAGCAATGTGAATGCTGTGCTCTAACCAACTGAGCTAATTGTCCAAATCTTGAAATCAACGGTCTCGTGCAGCTCCCAATCTAACGCCTTTCCCAAATCCTGTCTACTCTTTCGTTTTCATCGGTGGAAAAATGACTGTCTCACGCACCGACCGATCCATGAGAACCGCAAAAAATCGTTCGCTCATACCAAAGCCAAACGCCGGTGGCATACCGTACTCAAGCGCTTGGAGGAAATCCTCATCCAGCATCTGAGCTTCAGCATCCCCCGCTTCCCGCAACTTCATCTGAGCCTCAAACCGCGCCCGCTGGTCAATCGGATCATTCAGCTCAGCAAAACCATTGCCCAGCTCACTTCGTCCCGCAATCGGCTGCATACGAAGCGTCCGCTGCGGATTTGCTGGATCAAGTTTTGCCAGTGGCGAAACCTCGACCGGATGACCCACCAAAATGCAGGGCTGAATCAGTTTCTGCCGCACCGTCTTCTTGTACAGGGTATCAATGAGACGACCCTTGCCGGCAGTGGGTTCATATTTGATCCCGAGTTCGTCCGCTTTTGCTCGAAGTGTTTCAACCGTGACCTCGGCGGAAAGATCAAGGCCCGTTTCTTTTTGAAAGGCCTCAAAGTAATCGACGCGCGGAAATGGCTTTGACCAGTCAAGTGTTTCACCTGCATGCCTGGTGGTCAGCGTATCACCCACCACCGCCCGGACAATGTCCCGGTATAACTCCTCAACCATGGCGCAACCCGCCTCAAAATCCATATAGGCGCTATAGAACTCGAGATGGTCAAACTCTTGGAGGTGTTCACGATCAATGCCTTCATTGCGAAACACTCGTCCGATCTCAAACACCCGCTCATAGCCACCGACGAGGAGTCGCTTCAGCGGAAGCTCAAGCGAAATGCGCAGATAGAAATCCTGATCGAGCGCCTGATGATGTGTGACAAATGGTTCTGCCTCCGCCCCACCCGGCACGTGTTCCAGAACGGGTGTCTGAACTTCGAGAAAATTCCGTTTCACCAGAAAACCGCGCACCGTCTGCCAGAAGACATTCTTCTGTACAAACAGCTCACGGGTTTCCACATTCATCACGAGATCCAAGTAACGCTGACGCAAGAGCGCCTCTTCATCTTTCAATCCATAGAATTCGGTTGGGAGGGGAAGCAACGATTTCGCCAGCATCTGCCAATGCTCGACACGGATCGTCTTCTCATTTTGTTTCGTCCGAAAAACCGTACCCGTTATCGAAAGGAAGTCGCCCAGCTCAACAGTTTCCTTGAAGAGCAAAAACGCGCTTTGGCTTTGCGATGTGTCGCTCGCCGCCAAACATTCTTCCGAAAGAAATCCTTGGATTTTTCCACTCCCATCTTCAATATGACAGAACGCAATCTTGCCAAACGTCCGCAACGAACGCACCCGACCCACCACCGAAATTTTTGTCGGGGTGCCGTTCCATTCATCGAACCGATCAATGACCTCACGGTTTGTATGAGTTCGGAGCGCCTTTTCGGGATAGGCTGTCCCAAGCGCGGCAACAAGCTTCGCTAATTTTTCATGTTTGGCAATGAGGATATCTTCGCGCATATTGTCTACTCTATCGGTTTCCAGGACTCAACGCAAACTCACGTGATAGTAAATCCCGCCTTTTTTCAGGCGGGAAGAGGGAGAACTACAGGTGACTATTTGACCGAGAGTATTTCGTACTTGATATGTCCGGCAGGTGCGGCAACCGTCACAATCTCCCCTTTTTCTTTCCCCATAAACTCTCGCCCCAGCGGTGACTCACTCGAGATCTTGCCCTGTTCTGGGTCCACTTCATTGGCCCCCACAATTTCAAAATTCATTTCCTTGCCATGCAGTTTCACCGAGAGTTTTGATCCCACCTGGACCCGCGACGATCTCTTGTGCGGTGCAGCCACCACAGATTCCTTCAATAAAGATTCGAGTTCAGCAATCCGCGTCTCGTTTTCGTTTTGATGATGTTTCGCCTCCGTGTATTCCGCATTCTCTGACAAATCACCTTGCTCTTTGGCTTCTTTGATCGACTGCGCGATTTCCTGCCGGACTCGTGTCTTTCGATCCTCCAGTTCTGTATTCAGTTTCTTCAGTCCTTCTTCAGTGAAAATTCTCGACATAGTCATTGAAATAAAATATTTGTATCAGAGATAACGACGATGCCACCCATGCTACTACATGCATCATGCCCTGTCAACTTGCAGGTTCAAGGCTTGATCAAGGCTTATTTCCGCGTGTAAAGTACCACTCGTAAACCGACTTCGTGATCGGGACAGCATTATATGTCGCTTCCTTTGGTTGACCCTCGACCAAAACAATGAGCACCAGTTCTGGATTCTCATACGGGGCAAATGACACAAACCAACCGTGAGTGAGGTCCCCGGTCCCATACTGGGCGGTGCCGGTTTTCCCGGCTACTGCTACAGGCAGTGTCTGAAGTGACTGGGCGGCGCCTTCAGTGACTGTTTCACGCATTCCCTCTCGTACGACACGCAAGGCATCGGCCGAAACAGGAACAAGGCTCGAAGTGATCGGCGCGTCTTCGTAAACATGGGGTGTATAGAGTCTGCCACCATTGGCAATCGCAGCAATTGAATTCACAATCTGCAGCGGTGTAGCGGTCACGAAACCTTGGCCAATGGCAGCGTGATAATCATCTCCAATATACCAACGCTCACCAATTTTCTCAGCTTTCCAAGCCGGGTCTGGGAGGAACCCATCCGCTTCACCTGGTAAATCAATACCGGATAGCGCACCATACCCAAAGGCTGACTCATAACGTTTCATCCGCTCCATCCCAAGACCGGCAATCCCGCCATAGCCACCACCAATGGTATAAAAATACACATCACTTGAGACAGCAATCGCCCGACGAAGATCAGTGAACCCATGCGCTTTCCAGTCACCAAAAAAAAAGTTTCCCACCTGAATCCCGCCCCGACTTTCAATAGTCGTCTCGGGAGAGATAATGTGTTCCGCAAGTGCCGCCGACGCAATAACCGGTTTCAGAGTTGAACCGGGCGGATACTCACCACTCGTCGCACGATTAAAAAGTGGATGTATCGGATTCTCAATCAGCGCAGCATATTCCTCTTTTTCAATACCGCCCGAAAAAAGATTATTGTCATAACCAGGATACGAAATAAGAGCACGGAGAGCTCCCGAACGCGGATCAATAGCCACCGCCGCTCCAGCCTTCAAATCATGTGCCGCAAACCAATCGGCCATCGTCGTATACAGCTTTTCTGTCAGAGTTTTGTCGATCGTCAAAGTGATATCCTTGCCCGGTTCCGGTGGAACGATACCGAGTTCCTTTTTCACCCGACCCAATGAGTCCACTTCCACTGTCTCCCGACCATGAACGCCACGCAGTGTAGATTCATACGTCTTTTCCACACCCTGCTTTCCAATGGAATCTGTAAAATGATACCCCGGATATGTTTCGAGCTCTTCTTTCTTTATTTTCCCCTCATAACCGATAAGATGAGAAAAGATTGTCCCGTTGACATACTCTCGTCGGGCAGATTTCTGAATATTGATACCGGGTAACTCATTCGCTTGACTGTAGTAGAGAATAGCCTCTTCCTGTGTCATATCTTCTTTGAGGAGCACTGCTTCATTGGGGCCAAAGGTCCGCGATTCGAGAACCTCTCGCCATTCCGGTGTCTCAAGTGGAAACAATCGCTCAGCCGTATCCAACACGCGTTGACGCACCTCTTGGTCTTCGGGAAGCGCTGAGGGGACGATAATACTATCAAGACTCGGAGTATTTTTGACCAAAGGGAGGCCATACCGATCTCGGATGATCCCACGAGGAGCCGCAAGCAGAATCGATCGGAGACTGTTCTCTCGAGCCAGCCGTCCATAGTATTCTCCCCGCCAAACATTCATATAAACAAAACGACCACCCAAGAGACAGAGGGTGAGGGCGATGATTCCAAAAAAGTAAGTAACCGGTCGACGGTTGAGCGTCCATTCAATGCGAGCCGCTTCCGGTTTGGACAACGTTAGCACCGCATCATCGATCTCATGCGAAGACACAGGCGCGTGTTGGGATGATCGATTCAGCATACTCAGGTCCGCACGCTTCTAAATTCTAACATCAGGCTACGTTCAATCTGACTCTCACGCCATCGGATACTACCAAAGACGAGAGGGAAAAGCACCGCTGTGATTCCGGCATTACCAAGCGCGTTTACAAACGGGACTGTGGCTACTTGCAACACATTGAGAATAAGCACAAACATCAATGCCGCTGTGGCTGCAACGAGCGAAAGGACAAAAACGTGCTGAGTTTGATGTTCAATTCGAAGCCGGCGTGTGAGAAAGCCGGAACCATAAGCGATTCCAACAGCATAGACCGGAAAGATGTTCACTTCACCAATCAGCAGCGACATGCCAGTCGCCACCAGCGCCCACCCCACTCCACGTTCAAATCCGAGCAGGTACACGAGCGAGATAACCACAGCAATGATAATACCCGGGGCTCGGAAATCTGGCCACATGACATCAAGCCAAGAATGCTGCAACATCACCAGGAGGAGAAGGAACAAACAGCGTTGAAAGAAGACGCTCATGACGATGGAGTGATAAGAATAGAGACAAAACGGATATCATTCTCTGGAGTCGGTACTACAACGACCGCCTGTTGAAAGAGACGATCCGCTGACGGTCGGATTTCACCAATGTGTCCGATCAACAGCTCCTTGGGAATATCGTCTCCGAGTCCAGATGTGACCAGCCTCGCACCAGGTTCAAGTTTTTCTCCAGAAAGAGCCATATCAAAGATCAGTCCCAATCCATGATCACCCCGGATGACGCCTTGAGTCGATGTCCCAGCGACGCGAGCGGCAACTGTGCTATCGGGATGTGAGAGTAGGTGGAGAGTGGAGCTCGACAACTGGACTGCGGCGATTCGCCCCACCAGCTGACCAGTCCCAACAACGACTGGCAAACCGGTTCGAACCCCATCCAAACTCCCCCGATTCACAGTCAATGAAAGAGAGGGTCCGATCGTATTCCGGCTGATAACCTCAGCTGAAACAGATTGTCTCGTCACATCCGGTGGCAATTGCAGTGCCTCGCGTAACAACCGATTTTCTTCCCTCATCTCTGTCAGCTGTGCGATCTCGTACGACAGCGCTTGATTCTCATGAGTGAGTCGTTCATTCACCTGTTTCAAGTGACTCACGGATGAGACAAAGCGTAAAGATTCGCGACTTTCAAACGCAATCCACGAGAGAAAACCCTGAAATGGTGCGATGACTGGCGCGAGCACAGCGCGGAACGGAGAGAAGAACGCATTGGGGACAAAGGTAACGATAGCAAACAGAAGACCGGCAATCATGAGCGCCCGGGAGATGTTTCTCTTGAAGAATGAGCGTTCAGTATTCATGGCCGTATGTCAACTCAATGGTCGATTCTGTTCATCCTCAATAAGCACTTCTTTCAACGTATCCATATCATCCAGTACGATGCCTGTACCGCGAACCACGGCCGTCAGCGGATCCTCCACTCGATGGACTGGCATACCCGTTTGATTCGCGAGCAACCGATCCAAACCACGAATCAGACTCCCTCCTCCCGATATCGAAATACCGCGCTGCATGATATCAGAGATAAGTTCCGGTGGCGTTTCCTCAATCAAGGTCTTGATATTGTTCACAATGATTCGAATCGAACGTGACAACGCTTCACGCACGTGTTCATCAGTGACCACCACCTCCTTGGGCAGACCAGACACGAGATCGCGACCACGAATCGAATACTGCAAACGCTCCTTGACCGGAAAGGCACTTCCAATGGCAATCTTCACATCCTCAGCCGTCCGCTCCCCGACCAGCAGATTGAATTCATCACGACAAAAGCGAATGATATCTTCGTTCATCTCATCGCCGGCAATTCGTAAACTGCGAGAGATAACCACACCGCCGAGAGAAATCACGGCCACTTCAGTAGTCCCACCACCAATATCAACAACCATATTCCCAGCCGCATCAATCACGGGGAGTCGGCCTCCAATCGCCGCCGCCATCGGTTCATCAATGAGAAATGCTTGACGCGCCCCAGCATTCATCGCTGCTTCAATCACCGCCCGTTTTTCCACTTCCGTCACACCCGACGGAATACCGATCAGCACTCGAGGACGTCGCAAAAATTTGAAGCTCCCCTCAGTCACTTTACCGATAAAGTAACGAAGCATCTGTTGCGTAATCTCGAAGTCGGATACAACACCATCCACGAGTGGCCGTGTTGCGACGATATGACCCGGTGTCTTGCCAACCATTTTCTTGGCTTCGCGACCAATGGCCAATATCTGTCCGGTACGCTGATTCACAGCGACGACCGACGGTTCATTGATGACAATACCCCGGCCCCGGACATAGACCAGGGTATTGGCTGTTCCGAGATCGATCCCGATATCCTGCGTGAAATTACCAAAAAATCGCTCTGTGAGACGCTTCCAGAATAGATTCCAGGAGAATGACATATCAAAAAAGATAGCTAGGGATTTGCTCATTGTAGCGGAAAACACAGCCCTCCTCAAGACCAATCAGGGAAACTCCTCAAATCTCTTCTCGCCGACGGGGTGTAATCTGACAACAAAGAAAAAAACGCCCTGCATTGCACAGAGCGCTTTGGTTCGGAAACATGGCCCGAAAATTCCTCCCCCCTCAGTACACCGTGATCGGACTGCTCACTGTGCAGTTGTTCGCTTCATTCGACTCGGTGACAACTCCTTCGTAATCAGCACAGCCTCTGAAGTAGTAGGTGCCCCGAACACTGATCTTCATCCCTCCATCGTACTGCTCACGTTCTTCACAACCGACACAGAGCCTGGAGGCTTCAGTCCCGTCATCGGTGATGTAAACCCAGGCATTGCCCGTGCCTGGACCCATGAACCAATAGGCACTGCGGATGGCTGAGGGTGAAGCAGCAGTACCGACGTTCTTCACGTACATGGCGGGATAGAAGCGACTCCCCGCTTTGATCGACGCGGAGCCACCAGCGGGACCGACGGCTCGGACGATGAAGTCGGGGCGGGGCGGTACCACGTCAAACGGGATGGCGAGACTGTTGTTGGTCATATCAGTCTCAGGAATCGTCCCGGTGCAGTTGGCCGTAGCTCTGAGGGTGTAGCCCCCTGGAACGGTTGGTGCCCTGACGAGGGAGATGATTTCTTCCCACCAGTCAAAACCCGGTACCAGCGTTCCCTCATCGAGGGTATCATCTGCGATGGTCTGCCAGAGATTGTTGGTGCTGGGACCTTGGATCTCGTAGCACGCTTTCCCTGCCATGGGTGGAGTGGCGTTCCCGAGGTTCCGAATACCCATCCGCGCTCCCATGAGTCCGCCCACTGGAACTGGCTGAGTGGTCGTCAGTGAGACCGAAATAACCGTAAGGTCGTACGTCGGGTTGTTGTTGACCGGCAGCGTAATGATTGGCGACCAGTTGTCCCCTTCGTTGGATTCAGAGGCCTCGTCTTCAGCATCCACCTTCACCTTGAAACTCACTTCGGTGACACCCACTGGCACTACATAGTCCACGTGCTCCGTATGGGTCGCATCGTTCGGAAGATTGGTGGCTTGGATGTATTCGCGTTTGAGGAAATACCACTCGCCGAGATCTTCCCGAGCGTAGAAATCAAGCTCGATCGTATCCTTGCCGTCACGCATGTGGTCATGAGTGTCTCCGTCCTTGGCTTTGATTTGCATCCTGACAGCAATGGCTTGTCCTGTCCGAACCGATCCCGTATCCGAATCGATGTCGAGACCCGTCGCAATATCCCGGGTCCAGAAGTGATTCAGCTTGAGGTTGAAGGGATCGGAACCACCGCCGAGACCGCCGATGTACTTTGATCCAGTCGACGCAACAGTACGGTTCATGAGCGTTCGACAAGTGTCAATCGTTGGATTGTCTCTACAGTAGGTCCGGTCCTGGTCAATGTGGAGGAAGTAGCGCGGGAACCCGGCAGGAAACGTCCCATCAGCATTCCGACACAGTGTCCTTTCGTTGAAGTTGTATCTCGTAGCAGTAGTCCCATTGTATTCTGAGACCGTCACGCAACCTACACCACGGTTATTCGGACCACGGGTAGCACTCTCAACGAATGCAACATGACCGGTCTCTACCGGAGTATCCCAGTATGCAACATCTCCATGAAAGACAGCGTTATACTGACGCTCATCCCATTCGAAGTTATCCCGAGCACCAGTCACGCCAATTTCTGCCCTATCTGATCGTGCTCGATTGTACCAGTTTACGGCATTCCCCCAACGATCGAACCCATAATACTGATTCGTAAAGCGTGGGTTAGTGCCGTTCCAAAGCTCATTGAGCTTGTGCGCAACATACGAGGTACACTGGCAACGGATAAAGTTGTCGCTATCCGACGTTCTATTCCTCTCATAAGTCACGCCATTCTCAGGACATTCTCCTCGATATGAATAGGTATCTCGTGTATCCTCAACCGCCCATACTGCCAAAGATGACATTAGGGCGAAAGCAAACATCAGGTGTCGTAACATGAACGTAACCCCTTTCCACACAAATAGGTTGTGAATGAACGTCTCTACTTTGGACAAAAACAAACGGTTGGAAGCCACTTCACCGAAGGATTACTCTCCTGCTTGAAATGAATCCCTTCCCGTTTGTTTTTTACTTTCTATTTTGAGGGATAAGCTCAAGAGTGCGTATTCCTTCGTAAACATTTTTCGCTCCTAAACCGGGATAATCTCTTGGCCAATGCTTTTGAACGACTCCTTGATGTACAGGAAACTCACAGAGTGCTTGTGGCCCAGACCAAGTAATGAAGTACTCCGGGAACTGAACCGCTTCTCCAGTCTTAAGTCTTGATGTGTACCATTCCGAATCTAGCCCCAATCCATTGCGATCAGCTTTTTCAACCGTGCCAGCTATTTTAGATACTACTCCAAAGGCGCCTCCTCTACCCGGCGCACACTCAGGAGCAGCCTCAGTGATGGCTTGCGTAGAGAAATAGATACCATCACGTGGTGTTCCATCATCATCAATCATGCCGTTACTATACACCAAATCCTCCGCAAACTCCTTATTGAGCTTCATCCGGATACCAAGCTCGGGAATGTTGTACCAGACTTCATCGGTATTCCCCGGGATGACTTCGATGTGCTGGGGATATTTTTCTGGTTCCACCTGAGCTGGGGCTTCCCCGACCGAATCCGTCACGACTGGCTGATCCACTACTATCTGCCGCTTCTGTATGTACCAAAAGCCACCGGCGATAGCGAGCAGGACGATGAGAGCGGTGGCGAGGAAGAGAGGCTTGTAGCTCATAGGTTTGAAGTGAAAAGGTAGCAAAAGAAAACGGTGAGTGTCAAGGACATCACGAGGTTATGAGGTCATCCTCAGTGAAGGTGATTTCAGCGCCTTCGGAGAGCGTGCCCTGGAGGAGTTTTTTCACAATCGTGTCTTCCACAACGTCGGCGATATAACGATTGATGGAGCGAGCACCGTACTCGCGTTCGTAACCATTGGCCACAACGGCGCGAATTGCCTCCGGTGTAAACGACAATTTCACTCTCTTTTCCTGGTACAACTTATCAGCAAATGTTTGGAGTTTCATCGCCGTCACCTGCTCCATCTCTTCGGCGGTGAGCGAGTTGAAGAGAATAACTCCGTCGAAACGATTCAGGAACTCCGGGCGAAATGTCCCTTGGGCGATGATTGCATCCATCAGTTCATCCTTGATTTCAATCATCGAACGACCAGCTCCGGTCGCCTCATGGATGAGGTCAGCACCAGCATTGGATGTAGCAATCACAATCGTATTCCGAAAATTCACTTTGTGTCCAAAACCATCGGTAACATAGCCTTCATCAAGAATTTGAAGAAAAAGATCCAACGCCCGCGGGTAAGCCTTCTCGAGTTCATCGAGAAGCAAGATGGAATACGGCTGTTCCTTCACCAGTGATGTCATACGCCCCGGAACATTCATCTCAGCCGATCCGATAAGCTCGTCGATGGATTGCGGTGTTTGAAATTCACTCATGTCGAGTCTGACCATGCGATCCTCATTATTGAAGTAGACCGCTGCCAGAGCCTTGGCGGTTTCGGTCTTACCGACGCCCGTAGGCCCCAGAAAGAGAAAGGAACCAATCGGTTTCTTGTCATTGCCAAGACCGGCACGCGCCTTGCGGAAAGCTTCAGCCATTTGCTTGATTGCCTCCTCTTGACCGATGACACGTTCATGCAACAAGCTCTCAAGATTGAGTAACTTTTGGCGCTCTTCTTCATTGGCTTCACCCATTGGAATACCAGATTTGGCTTCCAGGAAATCTTCCACCGTCGTCCGTTCAATGAAAGCAAGGTTCGGATGTTTCTCCCAATAGATCAGGACTTCCTGAGCGAGATCGATAGCTCGTTCCGGAAATGGCATTTCCCAATTATAACGCTCCGCACCGTCGACGATCGCCTGCAGGGCTTGGATGGTAAAGACAGGACGATTTCTTTCGAGTGACCGAAAGGTATCAACAAGGATCGCGATCGTCTCTTCCTTCGTCGGTTCTGGAACAACAATCGCCTCAAAATATTTGAGCGCCGGAATCTGACGTTGACCGAGCGTATGGTACGCCTCACCCGTCATCAGTCCGATGATCCGGCAGGTTGGCAATGAGAGGTAATCGTTCAAGACATCCCCCACTGCCATATCGCTCTCGGGGTCAAGGAAGAGGTTGATATTCTCAATAACGAGGACAATATTGCCCGCATACACTGCACCATTCAGGATATCGCGCAACAAACCTTTGGGGTCGATCCCTTGCGATCGTCCATCTGAAATAACTTGTCCGATATCAAAGATGACAACCCGCGCCTCATCAATGATCTTGTCGGTGAACACATTGTCACGAATGTTGCGAGCCAATGCATGCACAACCGATCGCTTGCCAATACCCGGGTCACCAATGAGGAGCGCACTGTTATCCACCGGTCGGGACAGTGTCAAAGTGAGCATCTCCATTGCTTGGGTCCGTCCGATCAGTTCCTGCCGGGCATAATTGCCAAAGTCATGCTCCGAAAGATCGGTAATGTAGTGATCGAGACGCGGCGTGTAGGCATAAGACCAGTACTTACCAATCCGCGGCGCTCGCCGCAATGTCTCCCATGCCCAAAACCGCCTCCGACGTTCTTTCATCGCATGCTGTTTCCCTTCAATTTCCCAGGCAAGATCAAACAGCTCTGGTGCAATCCGATGAGCCGACAGAAAATTCGCCCGCTGCTCTAGAATTCCAATCGTCTCGGAACGCAATCCCTTGGCAACGAGACCGAGACGCATGATGGCTCGATCACGCCACGGCGCATGTTCCGGTTGTTGTGTGTAGTCAATTTGACCCCGTTCGTATTCGTGCCACGCGAGCACAGCAACGAATGTGACTATGATAGCGACGATAAAAGACGCGATACCCACCAATGTCCCAAACACCGCCCCGATCAGGATACTCCCACCCACCAAAATGAATGGGGCAAGAGCCGCAAAAAACGATAACCCGATAACCACAAACGCCATGAGGATAACCGCGCCGATACCCCATATGAGAACAACCGACCGGACGATCGCACCGAGAAAACGAGTAATGATATTGTTCACGAAAGCCTGAAGAAAGAGTATCGGGTGCAATCCGCGCCAGGTCTGAAAGCTAATATCACGTTTCCATGGCGAAAAAAGTGTCCGAGCAAGTCCAACAACATTGAAGCGGTGAAGCACGTACCGCATATACCCACCGGCAATCTTCGCAATTGAGAGGATGCCGATTGAGTAATACCAGAGGAAAAAGTTCATTCCCAGTTTTTTGTTTGTTTTCCCCTTCATTGTACCGCCTGGGGAAACTTTCGTAAATTGAAGCGAGGCCAGTTTTTGCGTATACTAGAGCCATACTATGAATTTCCCCTCCGCCCACCACGCTGCCTGGCCGATGGCGATGGCCGGTCTCGTTTTTTCCCTCATCTTTGGGGTCAGCCTTGCGCTTTTTGGTTGGTTCCATCCGGCGTTAACCTGGCTGGCAGCCATTCCTTTGTTTGGGAGTTTTGGTCTTGCACTTTACACTCACTATCGGACGGAGGATTGGTCTCGGATCTTTGTCATCGGTGGCCTCATACTCTTGGCAACACTCACCGTATGGAGAGCAGAACCCACCGTTTTCTCAGGCCGCGATCAAGGATCAATTGCGCTTGCCGCCTGGGAACTCGCTCAAGGTCATGAACTCGCATTCCGAACCCCTGCGTCAGAAGCGTTCTTTGTCATCTATGGTCCGGGTCAAGCACTGAATTTTCCAGGTTTCGCCTACACATCAACCGGCGCCCTCATCACCCAATTCCCACTCGCCTACACTACTTTCCTCGCTCTCTTTGTAAGCTGGTTCGGCCTCACCGGTCTCCTCATCGCAAATGCCACCCTCTTCATTTTTTCGGGTTGGTCATTCTTCGAACTCTGTTCCCTCTTTGTCACGAGGAGGAACGCAATACTCGGCACTGTGCTCTTTGCAACCTCGTTTCTCACTCTCTGGCTGGCGCAGATCACCCTCACCGAAAATCTCGCCCTCACACTCTTTCTCCTACTCGCAGTCGCCCTTGTTCAGTATGAACGCGAAGAAACAAAGAGGTACCTGCCGCTCATTCTTGGCGCCGGATTCCTGCTTGCACTGACACGCATCGAAGGTTTTGTCATTGCTCCCCTGGCTCTCCTTTTTCTCTTGTTTCGCCCAGCCCTCCGCGACAAACTTTTCGCACTACCGAAACGTTGGACCATTCCTATACTCCTCTTCCTTGCCTTTCTCTTTCTTCGCGACCTCTTCATGAATCTCCCCTTTTACACCATGATCGGCAAAGCGGCGGTCAAGTTTTGGCATGAACTCGGAGCAACTGCTACCACAAGGAGCGAGCCGCCACTGGGACCGGTCTTCATTACCTATGGTCTCTTCCCAACATTTGTCCTCGGCAGCGTCGCACTCGTATCTGGAATATTGAGAAAACGATTTGCCCTCCTCATTCCTGTTCTCCTTGCGCTTCCGACAGGTATCTATCTCTTCAACGGTCATATCTCTGATGATCACCCCTGGCTCTTACGCCGCTATGCCTTTTCTCTCTACCCTATCTTCCTCCTGGCAACGGTCGTTCTCTGGCAATCAGTTGCGCACAGGTGTAGTCAGCACTGGCAACAAAGAATTGCCATTGGAAGTTTCATTATTCTTTTCGTACTGCAAGTTGGGCCCGCCTGGCAATCACTTTCAATTATTGAATATCAGGCACTCTTGCCACAAATGCAGCGTTTCGGAAACCAATTCACAACTCGCGACCTTCTCCTTGTCGACCGCCTTGCTACCGGTGATCCATTTACCATGCTGGCTGGCCCACTCATGAGTCTTGAGGGGAAAAACGCCGTGTATTTCTTCAACCCCGAGGATTACGCACGCCTCCCTCGAGAAAATTTTGATCATGTTTACCTCCTCACAACGGAGGACGACATCAGTCGCTTTGCTGAGACTTTCGGTGAACATCTCTTGCCGATAGCGGTCTCCACATTTTCCTTTCCAGTACTCTCTGTACCGAAACCTTTTTCTCTACCCATCGAAAAAACTGTTTCCCGCGATGCAATTCTCTTTGAAATAACACCCTAGTGCGACCTATGCAGCCACCCCTTGTTCCAATACCAGAGCATCTCCAGTCACTCTATGTGAAACTGCGTGTTACGCTCGGCGTTATCCTCAGCGTCATCGCACTTGGCATCATCTATAGTTTTCTTTTTCCAACCATCCAAACACGTTTTGATTTCCGGAATCCAAAATCCAGTCGCAATCAAATCTTCGATCCACGTTCAGAGAATGGCACCGCTCGAACCAATGGAAAGCTCGAGGCCGGAGGAACACTCATCGCAAATACCAGTCCACTAGGAGATTTTGCACGACTATCCGTCGACATTGCCCTGGAAAAGCGATCTCTCTCTCCCAATCAAATCGAAGTCTCTCTTCGCAAGAACTACCGCGCCTTCCTCTATCCAATTGGAGAACCGATCTGGAATGCCCCGACAGCGGACCTCTACCGTATCGGCACGACAGTGTATGAACTCAGAGACGGGAGTCTGCATCGCTTCGTGAGTGAGGCTGCGTTTCGTTCCCGCTACCCAAGTAACGCCGCTCGCGAAGTACCGAGTGAATTCCTCACCCGCTACCCCGTCGCTCCTGATTTTCTTGGTTTTCGTCTGGGGAGTCTCATTTCTTTCGCTGATGGTGTTTATGTTGTGACGAGTGACACTGAAATCCGGCCTATCGGAAGTGTCGAAATTTTTCTTGCTCTCGGTTACTCATTCGAAGATGTCGTGCCGGTCAGCGAAGAAGACCTCGGGATTTACCAACGCGGCCGCATCATGCTCATGGGCGCGGTCCATCCTGACGGAACCGTCTTTGAAGAGCCATCAAGCAGACAACTCTATCTCATCAACTCCGGAACGCGGCACGTCGTTGCCAGTCCAGAATATCAGACATTTCTCCGTTCTCAAGTACATCCCATCACCGCCATTGAAGCTACGGACCACGTGGCCACTCGTTGTGATGCCTACTCTGGTTTCATCCCCGGTACTCTCTCGTGCCAGATAGACCTCAGCGCCGCAACTGATGTGCCACCGGGCCCAGATTATGAAATCACCTTCAGCGGCAGCAACACCGACATTGACATCTCCAGTATTGCCCTCACCTTCGAAACACGTCTTGATATGAACAACGCTCTAACACTCGGAGCAAAAGTGAAGCAACGTCTCCTCACTCGATTTGGCATCACTCAACCCTAATCTCTTATGCATCCGTCAATCGATAAAAAAATACTGCGGTACCGACACGATGGTCGTCTAGCGATCGTAACCAACCTGCTGTATGACATCACTCGCGTGGGCTGGATTGCCTTTCTTGGTCTGTACCTCATCGAAATACTGCTGCCCCTGTTTGTGACGACGCGTATTTCACTGGTGAAGCTTTCCCTATTCCTACTCGTGCTCACCAGTTTGCTCATTTGGCTCAAGACTGCCCTCCATGGAAAAACGCAGCCCCATACCGGGCCGCCAACTCACCACCGCTTTTTCCTTATTGGTCTTCTCATCATGAGCTATGGTGCCATCGCTCTCGCTCACTACCGATTCCCTTGGTGGAGTATCATTATACTGCTTCTTGGTTACATCACCCTTGGCCGATACTGTCTCCAGTTTGAGAAGCAACGGACTAACGCAAGATAATTTTCAGTGTTTCTCGTGCCGTTTTGTCCCAAGAAAATCGCCCGAGCTCGAGTCTCGCCTGATCCCTAAGTGACTGACGCAGTTTCTCATCTGACCAAAGTGTGAGCATCTTTTCCGCGATATCATTTCCATCTCCGGCATGAACATACAGTGCACCGGCGCCTGCCACCTCGCGCAGACTGGAATTATCAGCCGTGAGAACTGGTACACCAGAAGCAAATGCCTCAAGAATCGGTAGGCCAAACCCCTCATACAGAGATGGGAAAGCAAATAATCGTGCGCCTTGATAGAGCGCGCGGAGAGTGGCAAAGCTGACGCGTCCCGTGAGAATGATGTCGTTTTTATATGGACTCGCCTCCCGCGCTTTGAGAATGCCACCGGAAAGCCAGGCCGGTTCGCCTGCAAGCACAAGTCGCATTTCAGGAATTGCCTCCTTCACCCGACCAAACGCTTCAATGAGTCGGACGAGGTTCTTCCGTGGCTGAAGCGCCCCGACATACAGGCAGTAGCTTGTCGCTTGCAGCTTGTAGTTTTTTTTCAATGTCTCAGAAACTTCTTGGGGGGAAAGTTTTGTGCCAAAAAAATCAGCATCAAAGCCATGCTGCACAACATGAACCCTGCTCTCATCCAACGCCGGAAAAAACTCAAGCAGATCGCGCTTGGTCGATTCCGATACCGCGATGAAACGATCCGCCTGCCGCACCGCAGTTTCGAGCATAAAATTTAATTTCCAGAGATGACTCGCCGGAAAGGTCTCGGGAAAACGCCGAAATGCCAGATCATGGATCGTCACCGTCACCGTAATACCGCGCGGCAAGACAACTGGCGCCGCCTGGATCGGGAGGAACAACCGGTCGGGCCGGACCCGAAACATTTCCCACGCGAACCGAGTCTGCATCCAAGCATATGGGAATGGAAGCGGGTGTTCGATATAGTTACTCAGCTTCGGCGGCGCGAGCACTGGATTGAAAGCCTCTTTGTGGTACAGTGTAAACTCGGTGTCTGGCGAGAGGGAGCCAAAACGCTTCAGCAGTTCAGCAACATACACCCGCGTCCCATCAATCCGGGCATGATCGAGATCCGATGCTTGCACAGCGACACGCATACGAAACAGCCAATGGTAATGTTTCCAGTATACCCCAAAGTTCAGTACGCGGTAGAGAGAAAAGAAAAAACCGAGCTTCTCATTGAGAGGCTCGGTCAGGGTTTTTGTTTTGAAATACTCCTACTCCCTCGAGTACCGCCAATACCCAGCGCAGACCCTTCCCCTCAGTACACTGTGATCGGACTGCTCACCGTGCAGTTGTTCGCTTCATTCAA
>CAYLPD010000003.1:0-50756 GCA_964385515.1 uncultured Bdellovibrionales bacterium | reverse complement strand
AGGATGTTTCCTGCAAACGAAACAAGCGTTGCATAAAACACCAGCTTCCAGGCGTGCTGCGTTCGCTTGAAAAGACCAGGAATCGCCCATGCCTCAAGACCAGCTGTGATCACACCAGCGACAAGCGCCACAAGCGTTGTGAGCCCCCAACTAGCGTTGCCAGTCATCATCCCCATTCCAGCCGTCATCGCGCCAAACCCGAGGAGTACTGGAAGAGTCAAGACAAAGAGCACGATCCCAACGATGATGAGGTACGGGGCAACCATAGCCAAGAATTCTTTCCCACCCATGGGAATCTGAAACGGGGCTTTCGTCACCATGTACTCATCAAGCCAGGCTTCAACTCTGGCAACAAACCCCATGACTTCATGTTTCATCTCTCCTTGACCCGTACCAGCAGTGTTCCTAGGCTGCGGCGCGGCATTGGTGCTCTCATCCATATGTTTATACCCAATAAATTACTGCTTTCAGTATACACCTAATCAACTAGCGTACAGTCCGGATGCCAACCAGTTTCATGGTTGTCTGCTCGGGTGTCCGGCCATAGAAGACAGCGACCTGATCGTCCGGCACGAGCACGGACTGTATTTTCAGACTCGTGATGAAGCGTTCGATCAGCGTCTCAAGTTTCTGATCATCAGGAAAAAGATATGGTTCCACTCCCCAAACGAGAGCCAGTTCGCGCCAGGTTTCAAGCGAATTGGTTGCCACGAGGAGGCGCGCATCAGGTCGGAAATGGGAAAGAAGACGCGCCGTAAAACCGCTCACTGACAAAACAAGTATCGCTTTAACACGAAAACTCTGGGCGAGTTCATACACACTTCGGATCATCACGGCATACTCCGACTTCAAATTCAGATCGAGTGTCTGGTACAAATCATCAAATGGGGATTCTTCTGTTTTTTCGATGATCTCTTTCATGGTTGCAATCGTCTCGACCGGATACTTGCCCGCAGCAGTTTCCTCCGAGAGCATCACCGCGTCAGCGTGATCGATGACGGCATTTGAGACATCAGAGACCTCGGCCCGAGTCGGTCGAGGATTCGACACCATGCTCTGCATCATCTGAGTGGCAACGATGACTGGCCGAGCCTCACGGAGACTCGCTGCGATGATCTGTTTCTGGAGAATCGCAATCTCGCTCGACGGCATCTCAATCCCCAGGTCGCCACGCGCCACCATCACCGCATCACTCGCCCGGATAATCTCATCGAGATGTTGAAGGGCGACCTTGCGTTCGATTTTGGAACAGATAAGTGGCTTGCGCGCCACCGGTCCGGCAATCGAGTCCATCTCTCGCTTCACGCTTTCGATATCTGCCACTGATCCGACAAACGAAAGCCCGAGATATTCCACACCCTCTCCAAGGATAAACGCCAGATCCTCTCTATCCTTCTTGGAGAGAATGGGGAGATCCAGTGGTGTATCTGGCAAAATGACGCCTTTCCGATTCTTTATCGTCCCGTCATTTTCAGCTTGGACATCGATAAAACCAGTCCCGACATGAGTAACGGTAAGCCCGATGATACCATCATCAATGAGCAGACGATGACCAACCGCGACTTTGCCGAGCACGCCCGGCGTATCGAGTGCAACAACTGGCTCCTCAGCACCAAAACGAATACGTTCTGCGAGCTCACACACTCGCAGCGCAAAGCCTTTCTTCACGTCAATCGGAAACATCACTTCCGTCCGAATGCGTGGCCCCTGCAGGTCAGCCAAAATAGCCAGCGGGCTGACCATTTCCTCTGAAACTTCACGAATTGCTTTGATGACAGACCGACGCCAATCAAAATCACCATGCGAAAAATTCAAACGGAAGACATTTGCTCCCGCCCGAGCCATTTCACCAATCATGTCTTTGTTCCCCGAAACCGGCCCCAGTGTCGCAATGATTTTGGTATGTTTCATATTCCTTTCAGGATGACCTAACGAATGAATTATGCAGCATGACAACCCGAGAAAACAAGCACCCCCGCACGGGAGTGATCTGCTGGCATTGGTTGTCCGCTACCGAACCAGGCACGAATACATTTTAGTATACCCGAAAAGTTGTATTTGTCGCGAATACTCTCTCCCGGCCCCCCATATTCTGTTTGGTACTCCTTTTCAATCAGTAAAATGTAAGAAAAAGAAAACAGCGATTCCTCGATGAGGCGAGGAATCGCTGCGATAAGGAGGCCATCGTAAGCGCTGGTTACTTCACTTCGGCGGCATCTGGACCGGCGCCGGTTTGGTTGCGATTTGCGACCCAATCCGTTCGAAGTCCCGCGCTTCGGTCACGCCACAGTCACGCGTCTTCCGCGTGACGAGGCGCCCGTCGACCTCGACTTGGTGCAGCTCGTCGCGGCACCGCGCTTTGGCTCCGTCGATAGTCGCACGGAGCGCCAGTTTCATGTCAGTGTAGCGCTGGCAGGTCCAGGCGGCGCTGCTATTGCCACCGGCTGCCC
Organism: uncultured Bdellovibrionales bacterium; assembly: GCA_964385515.1. Lineage (GTDB taxonomy): Bacteria > Patescibacteriota > Minisyncoccia > Moranbacterales > UBA1568 > SSEF01. The sequence continues at coordinate 48,306 of CAYLPD010000003.1, read as the reverse complement.
CGACGAGGCCACCGATGATCGCGCCGCGATTATGATTGCGTCCGCTCGTGATCACAGCACCGACAGCTGCACCGACGGCTGCACCGATCGAGGTCCGGAGCGTGCTTTCCTGCGTGGTGCATGGGTTCGGCTGCCGCTCGAGCTCGGCGAGGAGTTCAGTCGCCATTTCTGGACTCATGCCACCGCCGAGACTCGGCGCGACACCGGACCCAGATACTCCATACTGCGACGTGTAGGCTGTGTTCGTGGTCGGCGTTTGGATCGCGCCGCTGAGACACAACTCATTCGTCGGCTGGATGAACCCATGGTGATAGCACCGCCCACCATGCATCCCCATATAGGGAGTGTGAGCGTTGGCGTACCCGGCCGGGATTGGCTGCTGATAGCCGTACCCTGTGTTGTACCGGTCGGTTTGACCAGCATACCCACCGCTGCCTACATATGGCATGGGCGCTGCGCAGCCCACGAGGCCACACAGCACAACGAGTACAACGAGGAACGAGGAACGAAGTGCGTTCATAATTAACGGCCTCCTTGCCGTGTTAGAAACGTGAGTTGTGAAGTTACGGGTTGAGCACTGAACTCTTGGGATTTCGAATGATCGCTCATTCGTCCTCCGGTTGAGGGGAGATGCACGTTGTTGACATGCATCTCCCGACACCTTACGAAGCGACTCCTTACTTCCTAGGGTGCACGAGCCATAGCCTGACCAGCATCAGTACAGACGCATTGATGATGGTCGCGCTGATCACAAGTACGATTTGCCCGAAAAGTGACCGGATGTCGACCGAATTCAGAATCATCAGCCAACCCCACGCCACGCCGACGAAGTAGAGAATGCAGGCTGCCACTTGAATTAGGGCGAAGGTCTTCAGGGCCTCTCGCGAGGGCGTCTGATTGAGGGCGCCGAATAAGTACTGTGCTATGCCTATCGCGCCGAGAAGACCGACGACATACCACACCATCGCGTTATTGATCCAAAAAAGCGTTTGGTCGACATTCAAGAACATGTAATTCCCCTTTCGTGGGTGGTTGGGTTGAGAAACAGTGACTTAAAGAACTGAAAGAACAGTATACACCAAAATCGCCTACCAGTCAAGTAGAGACGACCAGTTTATGGCTTCAATAAAGCAAAATAAAAGGCTTTTTCAAGCCATTTAAAGCACACATTTGTAGGTATTGGCTCTAGTCAGCCATTTCTTCAGCTAGCTCACTTTCTTCCAATCCGCGAGCAATCTCACGGAGAATATCGGCTGGAATTGGATCCCGCTCCGGTGAAACTCCTGGATATCGCCAGGCCGAGATGATTTTCAGCTCTGGCTGATTCAGTAGGGCGGCATGACTCGACTGATGGATCGGTTTCACTTCTAATCCCTCACCCCTAATCCCTCTCCCCTGTTTTTGCACCTTGTACATCACCCAAAGTTCCTGTGTCCAGGTTTCTTGGCCGCCAATTCGTTTGGTCGAAGCCGGCTGCATTACCGCAATCGTGTTTTCTACAATCCCCGTCTCAGTCCGCTTGGGGCTCCGGATAACACGGATAATGCGCTGGCGCGACAGGTGATACTCGCGCATCTTGTACTCAGAATGCAACGTAAAATAATAGCGTCCGCTTTTTCCGGCGGCGAGCATTTTCGGTTTCTTCGAACGGCCCCAACCTGACAGCATACTAGCGGTCAAGATCCATTTCTCGAAGCGCCTTGAGACGTTCTTCGATGGGTGGGTGCGTCATAAAAAGTTTCATGAGGCTTCCCGATTTGAATGGGTTTGAAATATACAGATGAGCAGTTGCACCACTAGCGGTATCGAGTGGTTTCGGGTCACTAGAGATTTTTTCGAGCGCGCTGGCAAGACCTTCGGGATAACGTGTCAACAGCGCGCCGGAAGCGTCGGCCAATAGTTCACGTTTGCGAGAAATCGCCATACGGATAAGCAGCGCGGCGAGCGGGGCGAGGAGAGAGAGAATGATTCCAACCAGGATTAATCCACCGCCGCGGTTGTCATTATCGCGACTCCGGAACAAAAGCGAGCGTTGAAACATGTCCGCAAGGATTGAGATAAAACCAGCAAGGATGACAACCGCTGTCGAGAGCAACGTATCCCGATTCCGAATATGAGAGAGTTCGTGTGCGATAACGCCTTCAAGCTCCATCTTGTTCAGCCGCGCGAGGATACCGGTCGTCAGACAAACGACACCGTGTTCCGGATCACGACCCGTCGCAAATGCATTGAGCGCTGGATCCTCAGCAATGTAGATCTTGGGTATCGGAAGTCCGGCAGTGATACAGAGATTTTCGACAAGGTTATAGATCTCGGGATTTGTTTCGCGCTCAACGAGCGTCGCCTGGGCCATGGACAAAACAATCTTGTCACTCCACCAGTAGGAAGCAAAACTTGTGAGGACTGAAAAGGCCACTGCTATATAAAGGATGGAGCTATTGCCATAGACTTGAGCAAAGAGGTAGCCAACTCCAATAACACCAAGAAAAAAAATACTGAGATACAGCCAAGTCAATTCGATATTTTTTGTACTGTGCGAATACGCAGTGCCCATAAGTGAACGATAGAAAAAAGTGGACGTGCACCCTCTGTGCCCGACTAGTGTAGATCAAAACAGCACTTTTGTCGAGTGAAGCTACCAGCTCCCACCGCCGCCACCACCACTGCCGCCACCAGAAAATCCACCACCGCCAGAACCACTCCCAGAGGGAGCCGAGACAAGGGATGAGGTTGTCGCCGAATTAAAACTGCCAAGATCAGAAGCAAAGGACGTCGCCGAAAAAGATGCCGAATTTCCACCCTGATACCAATCCGGCTGAGACAGAGTGAGGTCAGCAAATTCTTTGGCCCAAATGTCAGAAACTCCGAGAAGGAGTGCGGCCGGAAGGAGTCGTTCAAAGAGCGCTGGCGTTTTCTCTGGGGCATTGTGAAATTCCAAGCGACGCTTTTCAGCGATTTGGAGATAGTCTTTGAGTCCGAGAAGACGTTCTTTCACAATCGCACCTTCTCGCGTGACTCGCGGCATGAGATAGGCAAAGACAATATAGATCGGGATACAGATGACAAGCGCAAAGATACTCATCCCCTGGAGTTCAAGATGGGAGAGCAAGAAAAATCCGCCGACAAGCAGTAAGATCCCCCACAGAGCATACTTGCCCCAAATAGCCTGGGGACTTGCTACCAATAACCGCCGTGCAATAAGATCATCCACAGTCCGTTTCTGAAGTACTGGGATTTGTGAATAAAACTTGTTCTTGAGAGCTGACACCTCTACTGATCGTAGTGTGTTTTCGGCTCTCACATCAGTTTTCGGCCCGCGTGCTTCAATCGCGCGCTTCAAAAAAACTGGGAGTAATGCTGCAAGCGGAGAAGTAGATAGCTTCTGAACGGACTCTGCACCGGCCGTTGACTGATCGGCAGCAAACAACGCCTCGACCAATGCTGCCTCAATCGATCCTACGGCCGGATGATGTGCCGTTTCGGTCAACCGATAATCAGCTGCATCAAAGATGAGTCCATCATGAGTCACTCGCTCAATCATGAGATACCCCTTTACTGCGAGGTCGATGATCGCCGGTGGGATTTCTTTCCCCGTTAGCTGCCCGTCTTGTAAAGCAGCAATGTGAAGCGGCGAAAGACCATCTGGCACATCGTATTCAGGAACAATAGTGCCGCGCCCCTTTGGGTCTCGACCCTCACGATGCCAACGTCGGAACATCAACCCAAATACCACAAGAGGCAAAAAGACGAGTGGATTATTCTTGAGAAAAGCAAACGCCCGTTCCCACTCTGTCGGCTCCGTTGCGTACCCCTTTTCGAATCCGAGTGCAATCGTAATGCCAGAACCAGCTGAGAGTGTCTGGTTCCAATCGATCTGCCACTCCGACCGGGGAGTCGCTACGGTTGCAGCTGATGTGTCATCACACCGTGTCGTACTCCCCCGTAACCCGACATAACAGACAAAGCGATCATGAGCCACCGGGGCCGCTGTCCGAACAGCTACCGACGTAGCTGTAATCGGCACTACCCAGTCGTGACCGGTCACATTCCAGTAGAGTTCATCAAAGTCTTCATTGAACGTAAGCGCGCCGGCCACACGGTAGCGGATCACATAAGTAGCAGCCCCCGAAATAAGACGATCCGCATCGCCAATCTTGATACGCAGATGACCACCAACCCGACTCTCAGTATGGGCTAATGGCTTGCCAGTCTCATCCTGGACACTCTCAACATCGATCGTGATCGATTTCTGGGTACCCAATGCAGCCGCGTATTCAATCGGTATATCACGAAAGATTCCATGTTTTTCAGCCTGACCAAATATATAGTGAATCGTTTCCCTCACATCAAGCGTCCCGTCTCGGGCAATCAGTACATCAACATCAAAATGCGCAATGTGTTCTGTCACATCCGACTCGTTCGAAGCCTGCGCAACCACTGGATAGAAACTCACAAAAACAAAGCAGACAAGCGTGAGCACTTGTCTGCCAAGACTACCAATCATACACCTAGAACTCCACCTTCACTGGTTCCTTCTGACTCTCCTCAATCTCAAAAAATTCACGCTTCAAAAATTTGAACATGTTGGCAATAATGTTGGATGGAAACATATCAACTTTTGTGTTGAGCTCCATCACGGTGCCATTGTAGAAACGGCGCGACGCCTGAATCTTGTTTTCAGTATCAGAGAGCTCGCGTTGTAACTCAAGAAAATTTGTGTTCGCCTTGAGATCAGGGTACGCCTCAGCGATCGCAAAGAGACTTTTCAGGGCACCCGACAACATGTTCTCCGCTGCGCCATGATCAGCGACTGATCCAGCCTGCATCGCTTGCGACCGCGCTTCGGTTACTTTCTCAAAAACGCTACTCTCATGAGCTGCATAGCCCTTCACTGTATTCACGAGATTTGGGATGAGATCGTACCGCCGTTTCAATTGAACATCGATATCACTCCACGCTTCATCCACACGTGTGGCGAGACGCACAAAACCGTTATACAGCCCAACACCATAGAGGAGCACCAGGACAACAACACCGATAAGGATGAGAGGGAGACTCAGCATACGCGAGAGATTAGGAATTTTCTGTAGCATCAGTATAGCAGAAATCACCCTAATGCAAAGACCTGAGTCCCCACCGTTCTCCCCAGAGTGCTATACTATGAGAGATTTCTATGCACGCATTTCTCCAGGCCCACGCTATCTTCATCATCCCAATCGTGGTAAGCATTTTCACCCAATGCCTCAAATTTATCATGTTCGGAATGAAACATGGCTGGAAGCTGGAATATATCGCCACCCACGGCCATATGCCAAGTGCTCACAGCGCTTTCGCTATCTCACTCCTCACCTCTATCGGCTACTACGAGGGCATTGGTTCGGGAGCATTCGCTGTTGCGGTGGCAATTGCCTTCCTCATCATTGACGACGCCGTTCGCCTCCGCATGTACCTAGGTGATCAAGGGCGTTATCTGAACACCCTCGTCCAGACATTGAAGCTCCCCATTGGGGATTTTCCACGCTTGAAGGAACGCGTTGGGCATCGCACCAGCGAAGTCCTCGTCGGCGGTTTCATCGGTTTCTTTCTCTCAACCATCCTTATCCGCATTCTCGGCTAGCGCTCTTCGAGCATTTTGCTTGACTGAGAGGTAAACGACTTATTCTTTCTTCAACTCCTGGAGAACACTTTCGATAACCTGCCGCTCTTTCCACGGAATCCGTTGTTCACCAATCGCCATCGTTTCTTCGGCGCCCTTACCAGTGACGAGAACGATATCGCCCGGTTCAGCAATTTCGATGGCTTTTTTGATCGCTTCACGCCGATCAAATATTCGGAAATAACTTTCACCTTTCTTTTTTGTCACACCGGTTTCGATCTCATCAATGATTCGTTCCGGATCCTCATGGTATGGATCTTCGTTTGTCAGGAGAATAACGTCTGCATTGTCAGAGGAAATTTTCCCCAGAATCGGCCGCTTGCCCCGATCACGCTCCCCACATGCGCCAAAGACATGGATGATTTTCGTTCCTGGGATCTGCATCGGTTTCACGGTCTGATACAGCTTCTCAAATGAATCTGGCGTCACGGCATAATCAATGACGATGTCGAGTGCGCGTTCATTGGAAACGAGTTCCATCCGTCCCGGCACACCGGAAATATTCGCGAGACTTTGTTTCATCGTTTCTGTATCAATACCCAACCACTCTCCTACAGCAAGAGCAGCAAGCGCGTTTTCAATATTGAAGAGACCCGGAAGCTTTATTCGAAATGAAGTCCCAAGTGCAAGGAATCGCGAACCGTTCAAATCGAGTTCAATTTCACTGGCTGACACATGTGCCTGCATATCTTTGGTGCTGTAGGTGATCGTCTCACCCGGCTTTGCAATAAAGTATTCTTCCGGTCTTTCCATATCCGCATTCACAATGGCCGCTTGTACGCCATGGAACAGCTTCCGTTTGGCCGTTCGATACGCATCCATCGTCTCATGATAGTCGAGATGCTCGCGCGTCACATTGGTGATAACGGCGATCCTATACAGGATACCCCACGTCCGAAACTGGTCGAGCGCATGCGACGATGTCTCGAGTACTACGTGCGTACAATCAGCCTTTTTCGCCTCCGATAAAAATTTCTGGAGTTGCCAAGCTGATGAAGTCGTAAACTTTGAGGCATTTGTCCAACGTTTTTCGCCAATACCGTATTCAATCGTTGATGCATATGCCGTCTTCTTTCCACTCGTGGAAAGCATCGTCGCGATGAGCTTGGTTGTTGTGGTCTTGCCATTCGTTCCAGTCACGCCGATCACCGTCATACGGCGCGATGGGAAGCCAAAAGCAAGGTTTGCAAACACCGCTAGCGGCAGATGGTAGCCATAGTTTTTGACCACCTGAGGAACAAGCCGCGAGAAAAAACGTTTGAAAGAGGACATACTATTACACCGTCATATTGCTAGTGGTTCGCATTTTTGTCAGAAAAATGATTGCCAGCACAAACGTCGCCAAGAGGGGTAGGAGGAAAAAATATTTTGGATAAGCGATGGTGAGGAGGATACTCCCGAATACTACCATCCTGCCTAGAACCGTCGGGATCTCGCGTAGAATAATAAACTCCTCCTCTTCATCGCCCTTCACGGCACGATAGATGACACTGAAATAAGAAACTAGAAAAGCAGTCATCGCGAATGACGCAACAACACTCACAACAAAAGCTGTTGTCTGGCTCTCTACAAATATCCGCGTCGCTGAAATGAGCATGAGACCGAGTGCCGACCAAAGAACGATTTTTCGGTCTGAACGATTCGCTCGCTTACCAATAAGCAGCGTAAAGAGTACAGCCCCGATCGTTTCCAGGCTCCCAATGATGCCCGGGACAGTGATCACGCCAACGACAAGAAAGACATAAATACCCCAAAACCACTCTGACTCCTCAATGATATTATCAAATCCCTCGAGCAAAAAGAGGAGTTTTCGCGCTTTGATTTTCTGCCAAGCCTGACTAAAATTGAATGACGCAGAAGTCTCACTCACACTGATGCCGACGAGTGGTAAATATGAAAGTACCAGTCCGAGCATGGCAATCAAGAACGTAGGCCAAAAACCAACAAAGAAAACGAGCGCGGCACCAACAAGCGGGCCGACAATCGAGAAAAACTTTGGGAGTGCAAAGAAATGAGCGAGATCGGTCCCCATCTTATCGAAGTCGGCATTCTTAATCAGGAGGATATTGAGTGGCACCCAATAGAAGAACGTCGCCACACCGCCGATAAAAGCGATGCTATAAATGGGAATTGGAAAATAAGGGAGAAGAAACAAAAGGACAAAGTATGTGATTTCAAACGGGTAGTTGAGCTTGAATACTCGAATCAGACCGAATCGTTCAATCAGTCGAGGGATAACTGCTAGCGCCATCAATACACCCGACAGATGTAACAGGGCATAGTATCCAATAACCTCAGTGAGTGAAAAGCCTCGGCTGAGAAAGTAAATCGGGACATAGACACTCACACAAGAAAGCGCAATCCCACGAATCGTATGCGAAACAGAAACGCGATAAATCTGACGTTTTCCAGCGAGCTGAAATTTCTTGAGGAAAGTGCGCATGGTGTAAATGTCAGTGATTTAAAAATCGATGCAAGTATCTCCAAGGACCTGCCAGGCGATGCGACTGACGATAGAGTGAGTAATGAACGGGCGAGAGAACAATATCATAGGTCCCTGGAAAAATGAGCGTTTCGGCTTTCGGATCAAAACCCTGTTTAAAGCGAGTGATGCCGTCCCAGCCAGTATCGCCCACACCATTTTTGGTACGTACCCGAACCCCGCCGAAATCATAGCGCCATGCGCCGCGACGTTTCGCCTCTCCCATACATTGGAAGTGCAGGAGAAATGGCGCCATCAGTTCACGATGGTGATCACTGGATCCGCCATGAAGGTAGTACGTTGTATCCCCAAAGAACACGAGGAGGGCAGCCGCGACTGATACACCGTTATACTCAGCCATTGCAACGGTGCACATCTCCTCAGGTAGATGTGAGAGAAAGTTTCGATAATAGAATTTGGGGTGGGGTATGATCGCTTTCCGATTCGTCGTGGCATAGATGAGATCAATGAATGTTTCCAGATCTCCTGAGGCACGCGAAAACCGGATTGTTACCCCGTGCTTCTCGGCGAGTCGGACATTGTAGCGCGTCTTCGATTTCATCCTCCCAAGCCAATCGCTCATATCTCCCGTGAGAGAAACCACCAGTGTCTCTCGGGGGTTGATGTCGTGCGACGCAAGAGCAACGTTCGCTTCACCAAATGCCTGTCGTAATTGTTTCAAACATTCTTCAGTTTGAGGTTCAACTCGAAGCCAGTGTGATCCGGTTGAATTCGCAACGCGAACGAATTCTTTTTTCAACGCCTCATTATTGAATACATCGGGATCAATAACCGGTCCGCGAGGAATGAAAAGATAATTACCAAAAAATGGAAGCGTGTGCTGAAAGGCCGATCCCTCAAAACCCTCCCCTCGAAAAGCGAAGGCTGTACGTTCGGATGCAGTCTGAAGCGCCGCCCACTCATCCGACTGGAGGAGTCCGCCGTCCGGTGCATGAGTTGTCAGAAATGATCGTGAGGTCACAGATATTATTTCTTGCCGAGACTCCTGAGCGCAAGCTTCAGCCGCTCACCCACACTGGTGATATCCATCGGGACACTTTTCAGTGCATCGCGCGCTTCCGAAACAGAATAGCCGAGCGCCGTCAAAGCCTCAATGGATTCTTGTTCAGCCAAAGCTCCCGCCTGATCCGTCACATCCACAGCAGAGACCTTGTTCTGAAGCTCGACGATAACTTTCTCTGCTGTCTTTTTCCCCACACCAGAAACCCGAGTGAGGATGGATGGGTCCTTGTTCACAATTGCTGTCCGAATTGTCTTGGGTTCCGCAATGGCCAAGATACCAAGCGCCGCCTTCGGTCCAACGCCTGAGACGGAAATAAGGAGTTCAAACATTGACAATTCATCCTCAGTGAGGAAACCAAAGAGATTGAATTGATCCTCCCGCACATGGGTATGAATATGCAGCGAGACGTCGCTCATTCCGGCCAACTTGCCAAGCGTATACGGTGAAGCATAGACCTGGTAGCCAATACCACCGACCAAGACGACTGCAAAGTTGGGATGGATAGAGTCTAGGGCTCCTTTGAGTGTTCGGATCATAGAGATGGCCGTATTTTACCATGGAGGGAAATGGCTTGCCTAAAGCGGTAACCTGTGCTAAAAATGGAGACGTCTCTGATTTCTCCGTTCTGCCCTTTTTCAGATGTTCCTACTTTGATTTTTGAAGTTTAACTTTTGAATCGTACAATATGCCGATCAAGGATTCTGCCAAGAAGTACATGCGTGTCACCGCGAAGAACACCCTCCGTAACCGCTCCATCAAAGGCGTTGTCAAGAGCGCTGTAAAAGGAACACGTGAGGCGATCGCCAAGGCCGACGTTGCTGGTGCCAAGGAATGGTTTCAAAAGGCCCAGAAAGCACTCGATAAAGCCGCTGAAAAGAATGTCATCAAGAAAAACAACGCCGCCCGGCGCAAATCCCGCCTGAACGCTGCCGTGAAGAAGCTCGCCACAAAGTAACGCGAAGTCGAAGCAACACAGAAACTCCTCTGACCGGGGAGTTTTTTGTTTTATCACGCCTTACCTTCGTCAATATATCGCAAAAATTCCCGTTCTGAATCGATCTTTTTTCCAAGCATGCGCAACATTTGAAACCAAGCCGAAAAAAGCTTAACCGTTTCTCTGTGGGAAAAAATTGTCATACGTAACTGGTCCGTTTCATAGATGAGCGCTCTGTCAGTAAAAAGTATAATTTCTGTTTTTGATGTGAAGAGCTCATCCGGCAAGAAATAGGTGATATGGGCGCGACCAAGCATAGTCTGTTGCCAGTCAGTAGGGAGTGCTGTAAAAAGCTTGTGGTAACCATGCACCGGCACAAACCGCTCGACGATGATGCCACTGGCTACGATAAGCTCATTACGTTTTTTGATCTCTGCTTTCGAAAGTATGGCGAGCCACCCTGGAAGCACCGAGGTTCCATGAAAAGACAGCATCCGCTCACCTCGTCGCTCGGCCAACAGTGTATCAATAAGACCGAGTAAAGCCTCCTTCCCCTCAAGTACCTGCACCTCCCCTGATGACCTGTTACTTTCTGACTGACGTTTCATGACTCCCCCAATAGCCTGACGCATATAGCCACATCGTTTCCCTCCGAGTGACACCGTACTTGCGAGCCCTCTCACAACAAATCTCCTCAGGACATCATGAGTGGTAGCATGCGGAATCCCTGCCCGCTTTTCAATTTCGGCAATAATGCGTGGCACTCCATCCAGAACGGAATAAATCCGAACTTCGCTTGGGGATAGTCCGAGTATCTTCAACTGGCTGATTTTCCTTTTCATGAAGCTAGGATAACATAAATAGTCGGATAAATCGACATTTATATGACGGATTGCTACACTCCTCTCTTCGGATAAGATCGTACTCTCCGAAGGCTCTTTGACAATTCACGCAAGAAAGCGAGGAATGACATGTGCAGTTACATCGAATTCAAAGCTGTTGAAACGTTCTTGGCCCCAGTGACTGCTCTAACGTATTGCAGCAGTGTACTCAACTCCCTGGTTTCGGGCTATATCATGGTTACTTGGATGGGATCTGACGCTCCTCACCCCCAACAGCTCACGCTACCTGGCTTTCAGCCTAGAGTGGGGGTCTTGCAACGTTGGTTTAGTTGGATTCTGACCTCTCTGAAGAGGCTCTTCGAAGTAATTACCACGGATCGAGTATTGAATCGTATATTCTGGACCCTGTTTGTTGTTTCTACATGCGGAGCGACAACCCTCATGATGAGCACATTGTCCTGGATCATCTATACTCATGTCCTCTGCTCATTGTTAGATTGATGGAGTGAAAACTATGTTCAACTATTCTCTGCACCTTGATAAGTGGATACTCATCCGGTTATTTGTCATACTTTTTTTCACTCCTAATGCTGGGCCAATATCAATCCAAGAAAGTACAGTGCTTACTCCTAGGATCGATTATCCACGCATTACTTAGCACTGCAGCACTTGGACTCTGACCACTTGCAATCAGGCTATTTATGTAAGCCCAGGGGGGGGTCCGGATGAGTCAAAAAAGTGCCGAACGGTATCGACCCCTTCGGCACTCTTTTTTCCCTAGAATTTCCAGACGAAGAGATCGAGGGCAACACCCGGACGGATCTGGCCGGTTTTTATTTCCCGGTCGAGATCAGAAAGGTAGACGAGTGATTGTTTGAGCCGTGCAAGTGAGAGTCTGGAGATAAGCGGCATGAGTTTCTTCACTGAAAAGGGTTTGGCACCAATCGAAGCAGCGATACCCTCTGGGGAAATATTCCCCCGATCATACTCGTCGCGCACCATAATCGCCTGACGGATCTGCCAAGCGAAGAGGCCGAGAAGCTTAAAAACTGCATCCTCGTTCGTTTCCTCTTGGCGGAGGAGTGATACTGCTCGCTCCCGGTTCCCTCTGACGATCGCATCAAGAAGGATAAATGCGACGCTCTCACTAGCCGGTTCTTCAATGAGATTTTTCACATCGTCACCCGTGATGATTTTTTTATCGGTAGCGAGGATAAGTTTCAAGAGATCATGATAGATATACCCTGTCATGCCACCTGTCCGAAATGCGAGTGCTTCAACGGCATGTGGCTCGATGTGTATCTCCGAATCAATACCGCGAAGAATGTCTACAATGGATTGGCAGAGGGCACGACCACTGAGGATATCGATATTTTCCGCTGACGCTCGTTGTGACAGCCAAGTCTCCAGCGCATTGCCTTTCTTTGCTCGACCGATTGATTCCGCACTTACGAGCACCAGAACATCGTCTGGCAACGTTTGATCCAACTGCACGCGCACGGCTTCGCACAAACGTTCATCGAAAAGTTCGGCATGTCGGACCAATATCACTCGAGAAGTGGTAAAGAGATTTCCCGAGAGTTCTTCCTGGAGTGTCGAAATCAGTTGCTCGGTCGTATCACGACCATCGAAAACTCGCCTCTCACTCCTGGGATATTTCTGCCGAAAATCTTCTACGAGAGCGTGCTCACGCAGACGAAGACGGAAATGGTCGGTACCAGACAAAAAGATAAGCATAGACACAGTATACCAAAACCCCGCCAAGGCCAGCGGGGTGCAAACGGAGATTCACGATTGAAGAAATCACGCCTCAGGTTCCCACTTCAGACTCTGTCCGGGTTCAAGGACGTCAACCCAGATTTGGCCAGGAACAAATCGCACTTCATTCCCAGTCTCATCGAAGAACGTGAGTTTACTCTCAAGTTTGCTCTTGTCCTTCTTCCACGAACCATGATACTGCTGACCATTGAAGTAAAAGTATGCGTCACCCGAATCCTTGGTGTCAAACCACGGATCCCCCATCTCGAGATTGTTGTAACGCCCCACTCCGCCATAATCAAGACCGGCCCGCTCTTCTTCGGGAACAAGCTCCCAAGGATTCTGAACACCACGGGCTTGATAGTCGGTAGCGAGTTTGATCTGTTCTGATTGAGCAAACATGACCACCACATTCTTTGGAGCAATCCGCTTACCATTGTTCTTGTCAGTATCGGGAGATTGATCCCATGTGCGAAGATACGAATTTGTCGCCTTGTCATAGTCATAGGAAACATCATAGGGATTTGGGAAAGCCAGCCGCAGATGTCCTCCCTCAGGGCGCTGCTCGAGCGGCTTCTCATCTTGGTGAGGATAACCGGAGAATGTGCCTGTTGTCCGATAGCCATACTTCGCAAACGCCTGAGCGATACTGTCTTTTGTGATGTGTCCAGTATCCTCTAGCTTCATCTTGCCTGTTTGTAACCACCGCGGACAAAACGAGGTGGTCAGACAGTCGATGTTGTCAATGAGTTTACGTTCAAGTAAGGTCTCGGCGAATTTCGAGTAGCCCCAATGGATAAATACGGCATCAAGGCCCTTTGCAAGGGGGATATAATCATGGCGAGCGCTCCGCATCGAACCGATGTCGAGTGGAATAGTACAGAGGTAGACCCCCATGAGTCGGGTGTTTGAACCCGTAAAGACCGGCAGTTCAAAAACCATATCCGCCTCCGAAAAACCAGCGGCTGGACGAGCGCTTACATCAGCTGGCTGCATAACCGCAACCGGTCGTCGCTGCCAATCAGCACAAGGCAATCCCGAAATGGGACTGACATTTTCGGGATTCTTTGGACTGTCATCGACAACCCCTACTTTGGGCACATTGTTAATATCGATCTGCTTCCCAGCTTTCTGTGCCGCGTTGCCAAAAAAATACATGTAAACGATACCCCCGATGAGGAGCACGATAATCACAATGATAACTTTTTGCCGCGTTTGCATACTTTGAAGTATTTACACGTTTTACCTTTGACACACGGGGCAATAAAAAACACTTCGTTGCCCCAATTTTTCACGTACGATAATTGTATCACAGCGCTTGCACGGCAAGTTTTCACGACCATAAACAAAGAGTGTTTTCTGGAAACCGCCCGGCTTACCAGCTGTATCACGAAAATCCCCATCTGTCGTTCCGCGAAGTCGCACAGCTTCCCGAAGAACTTCTTTCATCACCGTAAAAAGCCGTGTTCGTTCGGTTTGCGTGATCCGACCCACCGTTCGGAGCGGGCGGATACCAGCACGATACAGCATCTCACTCCGATAGATATTGCCAATACCTGCGATTTTGTCCTGCTCAAGCAAAAGTATCGCAACCTTTTTCCGCGCATTCTTCTTGAAGAGCACCTTGAAAAAATCAGGACTGCATTCACCCGCCAGCGCATCGCAGCCAAGGGAGGCGATGGACTTCATCATTTCCACTTCAGGTGTCGCCACACAGTCGATCCACCCAAATTTCCGGAGATCGGAAAAATCCACCCAGGATCCATCAGTGAAATCAATCCGGTGATGGATGAAACGATTCACTGGATCTTGCCACTCTCTTGCCTCGGCATTTGCTGCATCTTTGTAGAGAAGATGGCCCGACATCTTCAAATGAATGACAAGCGAATGATCATTGTCAAGATCAATAACGATATGTTTACCGATTCGTCGCGCGCCGAGCACGGTCCCGCTGACTGCGAGTTTCGAAAGCTTCTTCAACCCTGGCTTCACCTGTTTTTCCCAGTCCGACCAAAAACCAGCAATCCGCTTGCCCGTGATTTTCTTCGCGAGCTGACTCACCACAGTTTGGACTTCTGGCAATTCGGGCATGATAGCAATATATTTCGGTAGAGGCATTGTAATCGCTTTTCAAGGAACTGACGAGCAAAAAATGGATTGACTGAGCTGCTTTTTTCTGCTATACTTACTGTGGTAAGAGAGTTAGATAGTTTGTCTTTTTTGTTTAATTAACCAACAGAAACAAATTGTATGTCACTAGAAATGCCGACAGAGGAGTGGAAGAAGCCAACGCCCGATTTCCATCTTGATCCAACAAAAGTAGGTGAGGGTTCAGTACTCGAACAGGTAGTCCGAGATACAGCAATCGAAAGCGCAGAAATAAATGAACTTGAAGAAGCGGTTGGTCGCATGGAGGATCGCCTTCAGCAGGAACCCAGAGATGCCGATACGCTTGCAGCCCTTACTCAAGTACGAGATCGTCTCGATAAGCTGATTCGGAGCAATCAGAACTAGGTACATAAGCCGGCCGAAAGGCCGGTTTATTCTTTTCCTAAATCCGCATTAAATCTCTCCCCAATTCTTCCCGATTTCGACTGAGACAGCCAGGGGCACGGAAAGCTGGTAGACACCTTCCATCGCATTCTGAAGGTCGGCCGCAAACGCGACCGCGTCTTTCTCATCAACTTCGGCGATGAGCTCGTCGTGAATCTGGAGGAGGAGCCTGGCTGAATTTGCGTACTTGGTCTCGACGAGTCGCTCGGCTGCAAGCATCGCGAGTTTCATAATATCGGCTGCCAAGCCCTGAATCGGCATATTGATCGCCATGCGTTCTGCGCCACGAACGAGTGCCTGATTCGTCGACTGAATTTCGGGGAGTGTACGACGGCGACCAAGCGCTGTTTCGACATAGCCCTTCTCATGGGCGAACTTCCGCATATCATCCATATACTTCGCAATGCCCGAAAATTTCTTGAGGTATTCCTTGATAAACTGTGCGGCTTTCTTCTGGTCCATATCGGTTGCCTGAGCCAGTCCGTACGCGCCCATACCATAGATAATACCAAAGTTGAGTGCCTTCGCTTCGCGGCGAAGACTGTCGCTCACGTCTTCGGGTTTGAGTCCATGAACAAGTGCCGCGGTCGCCCGATGAATATCTTCGCCCTCAATGAACGCACGCGTCATATTTACATCACCCGAGAGATGAGCCGCGATACGAAGTTCGATCTGCGAATAGTCCGCGCCGACGAGTTTTTTCCCCGGAGCAGCGACAAACCCGTCCCGGATGCGCGCGCCAAGTGCCGTACGAATCGGAATGTTCTGGAGATTCGGATCAACGGACGAGAGGCGACCAGTCGCAGCCACATCTTGACGATAGGTTGTGTGGAGACGACCATCGGATTTCACCAATCCCGGGAGTACATCAACGTACGTAGTTTTCAGTTTGAACGTCTCACGGTACTCCTCGATCAGTTTCACGATTGGGTAGTCGGATCGGAGTTTTTCGAGCTCGGTCGAGGCGGTGGAGTAGCCCGTCTTATTTTTCTTGATGCCATCAGTCGGAATTGCAAGGTCGACAAAGAGCACGTCGGCCAGTTGCTTCGGCGAATTTACATTAAATTCCTTGCCAGCAAACTTGTACACTTCGCTTTCGAGCAATCTCACCGAAGCATCGATCTCTTGTGATAACTGCTTGAAGGTGGCTGGATCAAGCAAGATGCCCGCCTCCTCCATCGCAAACAGAACAGACACGAGTGGAAGTTCAATATCTCGAAGCAAGGTCACGACCGTATGTTCGCCACCTTGCTCCTCTGCGAGCACCTCCAGTTTCTTCCGAAGTGAGTGGGCGAGTGCTCTGACCGCCCTCGCTTTTTCTAAAAGTGCGAGACTCGTCCAATCCGTGCCACTCTCTTCAATAATGAGTGTCTCCACATCCAAGCGATTACCTGCCTGGAGCATATACGCCGAAAGGAGAATATCTTCGACGATGCCTGAAAGTTTCATACCAAGACCCGCAAGCGTGTGGGCCAGTGCCTTCGCATCGATCGCTATCTTCTTCCGGTCAGAGTCAGCCAAGAATTCGGCGAGTACCCTACCAGTCGCTTCATTCCACACAACCTCGACCGCCTCACTCGATGCTGCCAGTCCGACCGCCTCGACACCGCTGCTCCCAAACAGCGATGCATCCGTCTCAGACAAGACCACGGCTATTGGTTCGGTCAAACATCGGCGGAGAAACTCCTCAATATCCTCTCCCGTTTCAATCCTTTTCTGTCCTCGCTTCTTTGGTTTTTCCGACCGAATGATATGAGATTCTTGACCCTTCTTCTCCCCACCCGGAATACGCTTCAGGAGACTAAAAAAGTCGAGTGTGCGGAGAAAATGTTCAATCGTCTCATGGTTGAAATCATGCGTCGCACATTCATCCAGCTTGAGTATCACCGGTGCTTCACGATCAATTGTCCCAAGTTTTTTCGAGAGAAAGGCCATTTCGCGGCCAGCAACCAGCTTCTCGCGCACCTTCGGTTTCACCCGCTCCAGTGCTGCATAAATATCCTCGAGCGATCCGAATTCCTGAATCAGATCCGTCGCACCCTTTTCGCCGATACCTTTCACGCCTGGAATATTGTCTGATGTATCGCCGCGTAGCCCCTTGTAATCAATCAGCCGCTCGGGCGGAAAGCCGTATTTCGCCGTCACTTCCGAAACACCGTAAAGCACCATGTCCTTCAACCCTTTCCGTAGGGTGTAAACTTTCACATGCTCCGTTACAAGCTGGAGTGTATCCGTATCACCCGTCACGATGATCGTCTCGACGCCAGCCGCCTCTCCCTGCTTGGACAGCGCCCCCACACAATCGTCAGCTTCGAACCCCGGAAGTTCATAGATTGGGATATTCATCGCCTGAACGAGTTCCTTGACCCTTGGGATTTGAGCATACAAGTCATCTGGCGCTGCAACTCGTGTGGCTTTGTACTCAGCGTACAGTTCATCCCGGAATGTCCCGCCAGGCAGATCGAACGAGGCTGCAATATAGTCCGGTTTGAATTTTTCAATAACTGAAAACAGTGTCAACGCAAAGCCATAGACCGCATGAACTGACTCGCCCGCCTTCGTCGCCATCGGCGGCAAAGCATGGTACGACCGATGGATGATCGCGTTCCCATCAATGAGCACGAGCAATTTTCGCTTGGTAGCCATATTCAGAAGTATAGTCTCCCCTTCCGGTTTCTACTATTGAGCGGGTGAGCAGTAGATATTACGGACTATTGATCTTGCTGTCCATCCACCATAGCACTTCCCAGGCCTATTCCTCGGCGCCTTCCCAGAGCACCTCAAACATCGACCGAAAGATATCCGTCATCGCCGGCACTGCGATCACCACGGCGAGCGACGCTGACTCCGGGTTGATGACGAGGACCTGATCATTAAAGATATTTAGCGTACTCTGGAACGCGTGCCGCTCCGGCAGGTACCGGCACTCCCGCAAGAGATCCGGACTGGTCGGATTTGCTACCCGAGAATCCGCCGAGAGGAGCAGTCTGACCTTGATCCTTAGCCGCGCCCGCATCTTCCGGTACTCTTCGAAAAACTCCGGATCGATATTCTGCCAGGCAGAGGCGTTGCCAATGACACGGTAGCTTGTGTGGCCCTGTAGGATATCCAAGTAAAACTGCCGGAGTTCTTCCTTGGTCTCGATGAAGCGCAGGCCCTCCGTCTGCGCGTGTTTTTTCTCCGCCGATGCAAAAAGCGGGACGATGCTCTTGAACAGCTCTAGTTTTTGCTCGAACAGACTGACCAGCCGATCTGGCTTTTGGGCGTAGTAGTGCTGCTGATGCTTGCGGAAATACACCTGGAGACAGCCCTTGGCCGCGAGCGACTTCAGAATCGGGTACACGGTCGTCCGTTTCAGGCTAGCTTCCTTGGCCACGACGCTCGCCGTCGCCCCGCCTAGACGAAACAGGGCGAGATAGACATCCGCCTCCGAATCCGAGAGCCCGAAGTCGAGCAAAGCCTGTTTTTCCTTCATATTCTGTTTGTCAATATTCTACGACACTTGTATATTTATGTACTTATTTTAGCTTATTGTAAGCATTATGTCAATTATTATTGTATTCGTATAGTTGACTGTTATGGTGTTTTGGAGTATACTACGTCGTTACGATACAGGACCGAAAGCGGTAAGGTTGTAATACCGGTTCGTTAAAAATTGAAACCTTGGGCCGCAAGCCCACCGACTTTCCCGAGCGGTATCTCGGGGTGGAGAAGAAAATGACGACAGTCACAGCTGATGAGTTCAGAAAAATTGCAGGCGAAACGGGGTTTGTCGTGACACAGGAGGAGGTACACGACGACCCCAACAGTGCGGTCCAGAGACTCAGATTCACCTTCTGGTTTAGACATGACGCAACTGGGCTGGAGGGATGTTGCTCCCTCCGCCACAACCTCGAGGGGCACAATGATGTCCCGAGTAACACCCACCGGCTGTACATTAGCCTGGGCCGGTTGGAGGGTGGATTCTCCAACAACATGGATTTTGTGAGAAAAGAGTGCGGGCCCTCAGCGGAAACGCTGAAAAACTATCTAGAAAGACTCTGTAAAGTCCTCGATGACTTTATCGGGCTCCCGATCGAATAGGAAGTGCAGGGATCGACTCGCAGTGGTTTGGTTAAGGCCTCTGTATCGAAACAACGATACCGGGGCTTTTTTCTTACTCTGAAATTGCTATCCGTCGTTCCGATTCCGACACGCTCTCGATATTCACTTCGGTATATTTTCCCGGCAAGAGTTCCACTATCCGCTCCGGCCATTCAAGAAGGACGAGCCCCTCGGGGTCAGCACACCATTCACGGAAGCCGAGCCGCTCGAAGTCGTCCGCTCCGACGCGATATGCATCGGCATGATAGACGCGCCGGATGCCAGTCGCGGTCGCCTGCGGCAACTCATACTGGTTCATGAGGACAAAGGTCGGAGACGGATAGGGTGCCACGGCGCCCAAGCCTTCGAGAACACCTTGGACGAGTGTCGTCTTGCCCGCACCAAGCTCACCCGAGAGTGCGACAAGCGTCGCCGGACGAAGTGTGGCAGCAAATTGTTTCCCCCACGCCTGGGTCGCTTCTTTCGACTCAGCGATTACGGTCTGCATGACACAATCATAGAGCATAAAGCAGAGAACATAAAACTTCCGACTGGACATTGCAAACCCTCGTTCCTGCTCTCTATTTCATGTTTTATGTTCTGTGAAACCAAGATTTGGCCAGCATCCTCTCTCTGGGATAAATCTAGGTTTGACCAATACCAAAAATCTTGTTAGGGTAGAGAACTTATCTCGACCTTCCCCTCTATGTCTCTCACGAAAGAAGCGCAATTCCTCGAACTCCTCAAGCCGGCGGCCCACCCGCTCATCCTCCTCCCCCCTTTCCCGACTCGTGATGCAATCGCGAGCGGTCTCGCCCTCGCTCACTTCACCACCGCACTCGGAAAAAAGCCGACACTCGCAGCCGAACGAATTGATGAACGTCGTGAAGACCTTGGCTTCCTCGCCTGGCCCGAAACGGTCCTGACTGCAATATCCGGTGCCCGTGATTTTGTCCTTTCCTTCAATACCGAGCACAACAATATCCTCGATGTCCGAACGGAGCGCCTCAATCAGGAGTTACGCATTCACCTAACACCTGAGCACGGCACTATCGATCCGCGAGACTTCTCTTTCATTCTTGCAAAATATAAGTATGATGTCGTCCTCACCATCGACGCTCCCGACAAAGACAGTCTTGGCAAGCTCTATGAAGACAACCCGGATATTTTCTATGAAGTACCCATCATAAATATTGACCGACATTCAAACAACGAACAGTACGGGCAGCTCAACCTCGTCGACGTCACTGCCTCATCTGCTTCCGAGATTGTCGCTCACTTCATTGAGACTGTCGGGCCTGAATTCATTGACCCAACCGTTGCGGAAGCGCTGCTCACTGGCATCATGTCAGCCACTGATTCATTTCAGAAAAAAAACACTACTCCGAAAACGCTGCAGCTCGCCTCCGCTCTCATGGGTCATGGCGCTGACCAACAAAAGATTGTGAAAAGTCTCTACAAAACCCAACCACTCCACATCCTCAAGCTCTGGGGACGCATCATGGGCAATATTCGCACCAATGAAAAACTCCACCTCATGTGGGCGCCCGTCACGCTTGAAGATTTGATAGAGTCACATTCCAAGAGCGATGACTTGCCGATCGTGCTCGACAAGATCCGAAACAACTACTCCGGTGCCACGGTCTTCGCCCTCTTCTTCAAAGAAAGTGCCCGTTCGATGCGTGTGTTCATCAAGAGTCAACAAGAAGATCGACTCGAACATGTTTTATCTGTCTTCTCTGGAAGTCAGCTTGTCGGCGACATGCTGGAAGGCACTTTGCCAGCAACAGATTTTCCCACCGCTGAACGACTCTTGAACGAGTGGTTTCAGAGTGTGAGTGAGGCAGACTGAGAACCCAAAGCATTTCATCGTTCCTTGGATCAGAAAGACCTGGCCGAATAGCCCTCTTGGTCCGAACAATGATAGAATGGGAATGAAAATATCACTTCTATGCCTACTGTCAGCCGTCGTATCGTACCCAACACTACAAGCGAGAAAGCACTCCGCACCACCGACCTCCTCAAAAAGCTGCGTGAGCAATCAATGGAGGATCGGGCGCATGCGCTCGGTAACCGCGTTGGGCTCCCCTACCTCGACCTCCATCTCTTCCCTGCTGATCCAAAAGACGTTGGCCTGCTTCCAGAATCGGATGCAAAAAAACACGGTGTTGCACTCTTCCGAAAAAATGGCAACCACGTGTATATCGGTATCGAAAATCCCGAGTTACCCGAAGCTATGGAGTTTCTTCAGGGGCTCGCAAACGAAAAACGGTGGCGAATGACCATATCCGTTGTTTCTCGCCAATCCCTAGAAAAAATTTGGGCGAACTACAACAATAAGCCGCTCCTCGTCAGTCTTGATATCCTGCGCGTCTCGCTCAAAGGCGATGACCTCAAAAACTTTGAGAAAAACTTTGGCGACTTACTCAGCCTCGGTACAGGAAACACCTCCATCTCAACCTCACAAATCATCGAAATCATCCTGGCTGGTGCAACCAAAATGCGAGGAAGTGATGTTCACATCGAACCGGGAGAAACAACCGCTCGCTTACGGTATCGCATCGATGGCCTGCTGCAGGATATCGGGGATCTGCCCCAACACATGTACCAACTCGCACTCGCCCGCATCAAGATGCTCAGTGGCATGCGTATCAATGTCCGCGACCGCGCCCAAGACGGGCATTTCTCTATGGTAAGTGGTGGAGATCGTGTCGATATCCGTGTCTCGCTCATCCCCGGTAACCATGGTGAGAACATCGACATGCGTCTCCTCAACAACGCGGATGTCGATGTCGACGTCACACATCTCGGTATCTATGGCCGCGCCTTTGAAGAGGTCCAGCGAGCCATAGAGAAACCCAACGGGATCATCCTCAATACCGGCCCCACTGGTTCCGGAAAAACAACGACGCTCTATTCCCTCATCAACCGCATCAACAACCCAGAGATCAAAATCATCACCATCGAAGATCCGATCGAATACAATATCGCCGGTATCGTTCAAACAGAAGTATCAAAAGACCGTGACTACACCTTTGCTTCGGCGCTCCGCGCTATCGTCCGCCAAGACCCCGATGTCATCCTTGTCGGTGAAATTCGTGATGACGAAACAGCGGATGTCGCCGTATCGGCCTCACTCACCGGCCATCTCGTCCTCTCCACGCTCCATACCAACAACGCGGTCGCGACTGTTCCCCGGCTGCTCGATCTCGGAGTGAAACCTTCCCTCATCGCGTCAGCCATAAATATCATCATGGCTCAGCGTCTCGTCCGTATCCTCTGCGAAGAATGCAAGGAGCCCTATCTGCCTGCAGCCAGTACTATCGACGCGATTAAAAAGTTGCTCGCGATGATACCCGAAAAGGCCAAGACAAAACAATTCCCTACTGTCGATATCCTCTACCGCCCAAAGGGTTGTGTCCACTGCAACTTCACTGGCTACTATGGCCGAAAGGGTATCTTTGAGGTTCTGCCTATCACCCAAGAAATTCGCGACTTGATTGATTCGATTGCAACGGAAAAAGAAATCTTTGATGCTGCTGTAAAAGACGGTATGGCGACAATGGCCCAAGATGGACTCATCAAAGTCTTGGAGGGCATTACGACCATGGATGAGGTCTGGGCCGCCTCGGGCCGAGAGGATTCCCTGCGGGATCTGTATGACGCGTTCGATGACAAAGGGCTCGATGATGACACTACAGAAACCAGGTCCGACGAGACGGTGACCGAAACACCCACCACTGACACTACTCAGGAAATACCGAAGGCCTAGTCGCAAATCATTCTGAAAGAATCAAAAACTTCAAAGCCCGGGCAGTCGTTTGACTACTCGGGCTTTATTGCTAGTACGCGGCTATCGATACCGGTACGCAAGAACAAGAATGATGACGAGACAAATAACGCTCATCGTCATGACCACAAGCACTGGCCAGTTCTGTTTCAACAAAGACTGAAGCCAAATGAGCGATTGAACGGTAAATGAGCCCCAGACTGTGGCAAGCGAAAGACCTTCGGACTTCTTCGCCCGATAAAGGAGCCGGATCTGGGGAATAAATACCGCCCAAACGAGAAGACTCACCCCGAGGACGGCGAGATCGACAATACGAATGAGTGCTTCCACGATATCCTTTCCGTGTGCTCGGACGCTTCATTGTAAAAGAAAAAAAATCCCTCACCTGTAGACAAGTCCCTGAGCATGGGAGCCCGGGGTATGGATTGGTGTCGAGGTATAGCGCAGCCGAAACCACCCTACCCGATCTTGACTATCGCCGAAGCGAGACCCCTCCTAAGCTGAAGAGAAAAGATAGAACTCTCCAGTTGTCTACATGTGAGGAATTTCGAAAGGACATGGAGGCAACAAAAAACGGCGTCGGCCGGTCTGAATTTCTCCTTTTTTGTTATTTCTCCTTTTTTGTTTGAAGGAGCAGGATAGCATGTCTCAGCAAGACTGTCAAGTATACATTTTTTCCCTTTTTTAAGCCATAATATTCTGTCTGCCAGAACCAGGCGATGAATGATAGAATAGAAAGAAGAAATGCCAAGTTAGACTTTCGAGTTTTAAAATAGACACTTGATTGCGAGATCATACGACTTTGTTCTGAATTGAGAATTTGAAAATTCGCCACTATGCTCAACACAACCGAACATACAGAAGAAGATGTCGTTATCGAGAACACACTCCGTCCTCGAGGGTTCGATGAATATATTGGTCAAGAAAAAACCAAGCAAAACCTCGAGATATTCATCCAGGCTGCCAAACAACGCGGTGAAGCAATTGACCATGTACTCCTCTACGGCCCTGCCGGTTTGGGCAAGACTACTCTCGCGCATATTATCGCCCGCGAAATGGGCGCGGGTATCAAGGTCACTTCGGGACCAGCCATTGAGCGCGTCGGTGATCTCGGTAGCATCCTCACCAATCTCGAGCCAGGCGACGTACTCTTCATCGATGAGATCCATCGGTTAAACAAATCAATTGAAGAAGTACTCTACCCAGCGATGGAGGACTATAAACTCGACATCATCATCGGCAAAGGACCCGCTGCACGCACAATTCAGCTCGACCTCCCGCGTTTCACCCTCATCGGCGCTACCACTCGGCTCGGAGCGCTCACCAATCCGCTCCGAAACCGCTTCGGTTCTATTCACCGACTCGAGTTTTACAATGCCAACGAAATTGAGCAGATCGTTCAACGCTCTGCCGGTATCCTCGGTGTCATGCTTGATGAAATGGGTGCAAGAGAGATCTCTGGAGCGAGTCGCCGCACTCCGCGCGTTGCCAACCGCATCTTGAAGCGCGTCCGCGACTATGCCGAGGTACATCACGACGGCCTCATCACTCAGACTATCGCGAGTGAGGCTCTTGCCCTATTCGAGATCGACCGACTCGGCCTTGAACCTGCCGACCGTGCTGTGCTCCAGGCTATTGTCGACCGCTTCAAGGGTGGTCCCGCCGGCCTCCAAGCAATTTCGGCTGTCACCAGTGAAGAAATGCACACTATCGAGGATGTCATCGAACCCTATCTGATTCAGATCGGTTTCCTCGCCCGCACACCGCGCGGCCGCATCGTCACGCCCGAAGGCTATCGTCACCTTGGTCTTGAACCACCGTTTGGTATCGAGGAAAAGTTACTATAAGTTTCAGATACGAAAACGAGGCTCATACGGTGTTCCGTACAAGCCCCGGCCTCTTTTTTTCAGTCAAAACGCACGAGCAAACTGCAAACCCAAGATATTGCTCTTCGGACGACCATTGATGATGGGGTGAATCCGCTCATACAATGGGGTCACCGTGATACCGCCGATGGTATACGGCACCTGGAGCTTGTACGAAACAACCACACCACCCGATACACCTGGTAAGTCTGGCTGTTCCGAGATCTGTAGCCGCTGCAGAACAGAAAGCCTTCCTGTCGCTGGCCATGTGTGCCGCAACCCAACGAAGTAGATGGGCTCATTTCTGAATCCCATGCCGGTCGAGCTGACTACTTCCAACCGGACATAGGGTGACAATGTCGTCGTCCCAATCATCCAGGCGGTTTTCGGTAACACCTCAGCAAACAGTTGAGTGACGTCGTTCCGATCAACACGAGTCGTGGGATAAAGATTGAAGACGGCGACACCCGTGTCGACAGATACACTCCCGACTGCACCACTCCAGCCAAGCGTCAGGTCGCTCTCATTGCCATAGGCATTGCCCTCGGCATCTGAAAATCGACGTGATAGCCAGAGGTCAAGATAGGTTCCGTTCTCGAATGAGAACTTCACTCCACCCTGTGCAACTGGATCTTTGGCTGAGATGATCCCATTGCCAATAACATATTTGTTCATCACCCCTCCGTATACAAGCACGGAGGAGGCAGCCCATGTCGCCCCTGTACCAAACAACATAATCGCCACGGCCAGAACAGCTATCACTTTTTTCATCTTTTTCTCCCACCCCAGAACCCCGAGGTGCAGGTGTCGCCAAGCGACAATTAAAGTACAACCAGGGACCCATTCCCTTTCAAAAATCTCAGTTGGGAGAGCTTTGAGAGGGAGGCGTCAGATGATTTCAACCACTGAAGCAAGCCTTTTCAGTGAGTCGTAATGGAATACGTAAAGGGTAAATAACAAAGGCACAGTATACAGTATCTTTCGCATACTGTCAAAGTCCGCACTCTGATTCAATGGCACTGCAGGGGCAATGCGCTGCTGAGGTTGTTCGCTAGCGGATGATGGTATACTAGAGAAAATAAAACACATGCAGCTTTTCTTCGGCATCACCTATCTTATTTTTTTCTTTGGCATCGTCGTAGCGAGTCTTTTTATCATGTTTCACCTCTCGCGCTACTCGCTCAATCGTCGGCTCGCCACCGGTATGACCGCACTCTTCGTCGTCGTCACCGCCGTACTCCTGTGGGCCAACGCTCTGCTCTTTTTCAGTCTCCCTCTCGACACATTGCTTATCCCGATGAATCGTTGATATGCCCCATCAAGACTTCAATCGTTATCACTTCCAGGGTCAACGCGAAAACGAGACGATCCTCCGTGTCGTTCATCGACACTGGTTTGACATTGCCACACATTTTATTGCGATCCTCGTTTTCATTGCCGTGCTCTTTGGTTCGCTCTCGCTCCTGCCACTCCTGTATCCAAATTGGCTCGGAAGCGAGATGTCCCGTTTCATCCTCTTTATTCAGAATTCACTTGTACTCATGGTCTGGCTCTATGCTTTTCTCATTTGGATCGACTATTTTTTCGATGTCTGGATCATCACCAATGAGCGTGTCATCAATATCGAACAAAAGGGGCTCTTTGTCCGTTCTGTCAGCGAATTAAAGTTCTCGCGAATCCAAGACGTGACCTCAGAGGTAAGCGGTATGCTCCCCACCATCCTGAACTTCGGTGATGTAAAGGTTCAGACTGCATCAGAAGAAGATTTTTTTCTCTTTCGCCGTGTACCAGACCCCTATCATGTGAAAGACATCATCATGGAGCGCCTCCGTACCGAACGCGACGAGGAAATTGACCGCGTTGTCCGTGCTGCTCAAACCAAGAAGGCTTAAAGCCTCTCTTGGGTAGTCAGTCATGACAGGCTTCTCAATCGGTCCTCTGAGGCTTGCCAATTTCCGATTTCGTACTTAAGCTAAGAAACTGTCACCTCCTAATTGCTCTCTGCTCATTTGCTATGTCTGGACATTCACACTGGGCCACCACTCACCGTGCCAAGGGTATAAATGACGCCAAACGGGCCGCTATCTTCACCAAAGCCGGCCGCAATATTATCCTCGCAGCCGAACGCGGCGGCGGTAACCCGGATTCGAACTATCTTCTGAAGATCGCCATCGCTGAGGCTCGCGCGCTCAACATGCCAAAAGATAAAATTGAGCGTGCCATCAAACGTGGCACCGGTGAGCTCGTCGGAGAGAAAATCGAATCGATCATGTACGAGGGCTTTGGTCCTGGCCAAGTTGCCCTCCTCATCGAAACCACGACCGACAACCGCAACCGGACCGTGAGTGAGCTTCGGGCATTGCTTGCAAAAAAGGGTGGCAAGCTCGGCAATGCCGGATCGGTTGCTTTCATGTTTCAACGTGTTGGGCTCCTTGCGTTCGAAATCGGGACAACATCAGTTGAAAGGCTGGAGGAGCTTTCCATTGAATCCGGCGCGGATGATTATGTTGTAAATGATCAGGTTTTCACGGTCTACACTGAAGTTGATACCCTTCAGACAGTGCAGGCATTTTTCGAAAAAGAAAACCTTATGCCAACTGCCACCCAGCTTGGCTGGAAACCGACCCAGACTATCACGCTCGACGCCGAGACGCAGATCACTTTCGACGCCTTCCTCGAAGAACTTCAGGATCACCAAGACGTCCAGGCTGTGTGGAATAATCTTGCCTAACCTCCCGCGCTTTCTTCGCGCCCACTTTCCATATCCTCACCGTCAAATCTATAGACATCCCATAAACCACGGCCGTGGTTTATATGATTTCAGGCAAAATACAGCAACTGGAAAAAATAAGACTGGCTAATTTCGAAAGAATCGTTTCTCTAGTTCTTTCCCATTGTCGATATGTTTCACAGTGAGGATACGGACATATGGTGCGGCACTATACAGATCGACAAGACAACGGATTTCTTTCTCACACGGATAAGGGAAGACGAAGGCACTCTGCTGCAATTCCCGAAAGCCGATCGCCTTCAGATGCTCACGCAAAATATCACGAAATTGACGCTTCTTCTCCGGGATATCGAAAAGGACAATGCGCCAATATTTGTCCCAACGCAGAGGCTTGTGTATCTTAATTTTTTTACCAAAAATATTCTGATATCTAGCCCGATTTTCCCCCGATGCGGTGAGTCGAAGGAGAAACGTCCCATCTTTCTGCCTTACTTCTTCAAGAAGCTTTTGGGTGGAGAGTATCCGGAAGGATCGGCGCAAATTAGTTTGATTAATACGCTTCCATTCTTTGGGAATACCACGCAGAATCCGATATGACTGTGCTGGCGTTCCAGCAAAACTTAAGGCAGTGCCACTCAAAAGGAGCAACAGGATTTTTTCTTGGATTGGACCAATTTTCTTGAGCATTAACTCTGTATAGCATCTCCTACCTCCTAAGTATACCATCTCATAAACAACGGCCGTGGTTTATGGGATTAGCTGGGATAGACAGCAGGAAAGCGGTGGGATTTTGAATTGGGTCAGATTTCGTTTTGAGAAAAAAGAAAAGCCGGATGACACGCTGATCATCCGGTATATCTGTAAGGCGCTTTGTTCAGGTCGGCCTTGGAACCTTACCTGCCTCAAGCAGACTGTCTCATCTACACGCGGAAGAGCATCGCAAAGGAGTTTTGTTCATGCCTATCCCACTAGCCCTCACAGTCATCATAGGGTTCAATCATGGAGTAGAACTTGACCGGTATACAATCCACAGGGGGAGACAGAATTAAAAGAACTTCATCTCTACGGAACCACCATAATTATGATGATTCTGATAAAGATGGCGAGGAGGTGGGTTCACTCTCACTCGCCAAGGCACCGATCACGTTCGGGCGGACGGGTAGTGTGCGCATGATCTACCAGTGAAGCGCTGACAGAGGTTTCAGTCTCTTATGCCCCTGTCGTTCCCGTACTTTTCTTCGCTACGAGCGTCCCCATTTATTTGTTGCACGCTGTCAGACTGGGGTCTCAGCGTGGAGAGATGTCTATGTCTTCGATGCGCCCATCCACTGGAATTTGGTCTTGCCTGCTATGGCGAGAACCTCCTCTCTTGTGTATGTTCTTGTACCCCACGAGTCGGTGATAGCTGCTGTTAGCAGTTCTGTGTATGGCTCGGGTACAGCACCTATTTCATAGATCTCTGCGGTAAACCAATAGCTCCCGCTCGTTGTCCCTTGTATGTGAAGCACCTCACCTCCTTGTGGGTGATCCCTGTATTCCCACTCTATTTCACTAGGAATCTCAGGGAGCCGTTCCTTGGATCGGCAGTATCTACACTCGTGTGAGTACCACGATGCGAGCATACCCATATACTGCGCAACGGTGTGATTGATCGCGACTTTCATTGCAGTCTCCTACCCCAGTGCCCGAGGTGCGGTCGCCAGTAGTGGCGGATTTCTCAAAGAACTAATTCAAGTTGTTTTAGCATTACTGCCTCTCAACTTGACTCCGTAGTATATTCCAAAATCGTCAATGTGTCAATAATACCGTCTAAATATATGTCAACAATGCCCCTCTTTTTACCCATATATTTGCTTTATATAAAACAATATATGGTAAATAAGATATATAGTCGTCAATAGTATTGACTATATAATCAAAGTAGAGTATCCTGAGCGTATGGACCACCTTGTTGAACCACTGAAAAACCTCGGATTGAGTGAGAAGGAGGCGCGAGTCTATCTCGCCTTGCTTCAGCTTGGCCCCGCTACCCCCTATCAGATCGCCAAAAAGGCCGAGCTCAAGCGCCCGACCGCCTATGTGATCGCCGAGGAGCTGGTCGGAAAAGGCCTCATCGTCCATGTGCCGGGCGAAGACAAGCGCCGCTACATCGCCAAATCGCCAGAATCGTTCATCGAGGAGCGGGAAGAAAAGTTGAAAGCCGCGAAACAAATCCTGCCAGAACTCAAGTCGTTCCAAAAAAGTACCGCCGAAAAGCCAAGTATCCTGTATTTCGAAGGGATCGACGGGCTGCGCCAGGCCTATCGATACAAACAGAAAGAGCTCCACGACAAGGAAATCGTCGGGTTCTTTGCCTCCGCCGAAGATGCCTCGCCGGAAGTCATGAAGGTCTTTCTCGAGTGGAACGAATACAAGGCCAAACACGGGCCAAAAGTCCGCGGTCTTACGGTCGATAATCCCTCGCTTGATCCCTTCTCGAAATTCCTCGAACCGGTAAAGGGCAGCATCACGGCCAAATTTATGCCGGCAGACCTCTACAGCGCCAAATGTTCGATCGAATCCTGCGGTGACCAGTTTGTCCGCATCTGCCTCATCGAGAGTGCCCAGACCCTCATCATCGAATCACCAAAATTTGCCGAGGCGCTCGCCGAAACCTTCGAACTCCTCTGGAAATCCCTCGAAGGCAAGTACGATACCCCCACCCGAATTACTGGGGTCGGTAGCGAATAAATATCCCAGATTCTCGCCTACGCGGGAATGACAAGAAAAAGTATTCGGCTTATTCTATATTCACTCTTCTTCGTTCTCAATTCTCCTCCAATTATGCGTATCCTCGGCATTGATCCTGGCACCGCGACAGTAGGGTGGGCAATCGTCGAAAGTGTAAAAGGCAACCCTGCGGCGATCGCCTACGGGCATATTTCAACGAGCAAAGATCTCGCGCTTGAGCAACGACTCCAAGAAATCCGTGATGACGTAGCGGAGATCGTGAAGCAGTATCAACCCGACGAAGCCGCCCTCGAAGAACTTTTTTTCTTCAGCAACCAGAAAACGGTCATCTCCGTCGCCCAATCACGTGGTGCTCTCCTCTTGACTTTGGCTGACTTCGGGCTTAGTATTGCCGGTTACACCCCGCTCCAGGTGAAACAGGCGCTCACTGGCTACGGCAAGGCTGACAAGCAACAGGTGCAACGTATGGCAAAAGAAATTCTTCATCTCAACAAAATCCCCAAGCCCGATGATGTTGCCGATGCGCTCGCGATCGCACTCTGCCATATCCATCATGCATCATTCGCAAAACGGAGAGTATAATAGAGGAGTATGAACTATCATCCCATTATTCAGTTTTTTGTTGCTGCCGGCGTACCGGTTGAGACTGTGTATCTCTTGCTCATGCTGCCGGTTATCGCGACGCTCGTTGCGTTTTTCAGGCAGATCGTCGGAATCAAGGCCTTTGGAATTTACACACCATCCATCATCACCTTTGCATTCCTCGCCTTTGGTGAAAAGGGATTAAAATATGGAATTGCTATCTTCTTTGCCGTCATTGGAATGGGCATTCTCTCACGTTACCTCCTGCGCCCTTTCCGGCTCCTGTATCTGCCCCGCGTCGCGATTACACTTTCTATTATATCGCTCACCGTACTCAGCATCCTCGCGCTCGGAGCAACACTCCATCGAACTGGCTTGGCTGCGGTCGATATCTTCCCCCTTCTCATCCTCGTCACTCTGGCTGAAAAGTTTATTGCGACCCAGATAGAACAAGGTGCAAAGACAGCTCTCATCCTGGCAGGTGAGACTCTCATCATCTCCATGATCGGTTATTTCGCCATCGGGTGGCCAGCACTCCGTGATTTCTTCCTCCAGTATCCCTGGGCAATTTTTGCAACTTTCTTCATCAATATCGGTCTTGGCAAGTGGTCAGGGTTGCGGCTCGTGGAACTTTTCCGCTTCCGTCATATCTTGAAGCAAAAACCGTAGCGTTTGCCCTCTATGCTTTCCTGGTACGCGCACAGCCGCACACTCCTCGGGATGAATGCCCGCAACCTCGACTATGTACGGCGGTATAATCATGCCCAAGGTCGGCGCTTTGCGGATCAAAAGTTAAAATGTAAAGTTGCGTTGAAAAAAAATGGGCTTCCCGTCTCAAAGCTCGTTGCAAAAATCAGCTCTTCCGAATCGCTTGAAAATTTCGATTGGCAAATGCTCCCCAGCAGTTTTGCCCTGAAACCGAATCGCGGATTCGGCGGTGAAGGGATAGTGGTGGTGTATGCAAAAAAGAAAGGTCGGGACGATGCTTGGGTGAAGGCTGACGGAAGCTTAATCACCATTGCTGACCTGAAAAACCATGTTCAGAATATCCTTGACGGTACATTTTCGCTTTCCAATAAACCTGATATTGCCTTTTTTGAAGAGCGACTCAAACTCCTTAAACTCTTCAAACCCTACACATGGAAAGGGATTCCTGATATTCGTGTCATCGTCTTCAATCGTGTCCCGGTGATGGCAATGTTGCGTCTCCCGACCCAGGATTCGGGCGGCAAAGCCAACCTGCATCAGGGCGCAATCGGCGTCGGTATCGACATGGCGAATGGCACGACGACAAGCGCGATCGTCGGCAAAGGACGCATCATCGAATATGCCCCGAAGACCCGTCTCCTGTTATCCGGTATCAAGATCCCCCGCTGGAAAGAAATCCTCACGATGGCCGTGAAGGCCCAGGAAGTGTCTGGGCTCGGATTTCTCGGTGCTGATATCGCCATCGACCGTGACGCTGGCCCGGTTATCCTCGAGCTGAACGCTCGGCCCGGCCTCTCGATCCAACTTGCAAATATGGCCGGCTTGAAAGAACGCCTCGAGCGGGTAAAGGGTGTAAAAATTAAAAGTGTCGATCACGGCGTCCGTGTTGGTATGAATCTGTTTGGTGGCGAGATTGAAGAAAACATTGAGGGACTCTCGGGAAAACGCGTCATCGGCTCTGTCGAAAAAGTAAAGTTTATTGGCAAAGACGGCAAGGAAATCGAGATCGAGGCGAAAATCGACACGGGAGCGGATTCCTCGGCGATCGATCGAGCGCTTGCCGAGGAACTCGGATTTGGGGAAGCACTCCAGTATTTTGATACAATCAATCCCGTATTTCCGGAAAATCAGGAAACAGGAGAAAAGCTCAGAGAATCTCTAAAAAGAACTCATTTGCGCCAGGATATACCCGACCTGAAAGACATTGTTTTCGTTTACGCATCAAACGGTGTCAGCATGCGACCGAAAATCGGACTAACGCTCGTCATGGATGGTCAAGAGATCTCTGCTAGTCCGACAGTGGTGGACCGTTCGTCACTCCAGTATCGAGCCATCATCGGCCGCCGTAACCTCGGGATGTTTCTTGTCGACGTCAGTAAGAAATAGTCATGAAAAAAACCGTTCTCATTCTCTACACTTCGCATAATGCGGGGCCAGACATTCCGTTTTCTGATCCCAAGTATCAGCGCTGCTATGAAATGCTTTACTCACTTGGAGAAACACACGGACTCCATCTCTGCCGAGCACCGATTGATTGGTATGATGCCAAACGCGATATTTTTCGTGACTCCTGGGAATTTGTCGAGGGGAAGTGGCAGCTCTCGGGACCGGTCAGGCCAGATCTTATTTATGATAAGACCAACGGACGTTCCGCTCTCGATAAAACGCGCGCGCTCATCATTTCCCGTTACCGTTTCATGGATGATCCCGCCTTCACCTTATTTGCTAGCAACAAGTACGAGACCAGTCGACAACTCCCACAATACTTCAAGCCCTACCGAAAAATTGATGACTCAAAAGAATTTGCTGAATTTCTAGAGACCTTTAGCAGCGATCGGCTCGTCATAAAACCTATAGTAGGAAGCGGCGGACAGGGTGTTCATATTGTTTCGAAAGAAGAAGCGAAATCTCTCACTCTCACATTTCCCGTTATCACCCAGGAGTTTATCGACAGTTCCCATGGAATACCCGGGATCACTGACACCTACCATGATTTCCGTATGGTCTTCATCGGTGATGAACTCGTCTACACGTATATCCGAACACCAAAGGACGGGTCGTTCCTTGCCAATATCGCACAGGGCGGCAGTATGAGGATCATTCCAACGGATGAACTTCCTGAGGTACTTACCCCCATCATCGAAGACACGCGGACACTCTTTGCGCGCTTTCCTCAGAAGACCTATACAATCGATGTTATGTTCGATGAAACCGGTCGCCCCTGGATTATCGAATTTAACACGATGCCTGGAATGTTCTTTCCACCCGAAGAAGATGCCACAATGCGCCGCGTCTATACTCGATTGCTCGAAGAGCTGCGCCGCTTCCTTGATCCCATTACTGCCGTCATCATCTCTACACCCCAAGAAAATGACGGGGTAGTGCCATTCGAAAAAGACATCTATTGTGAAGCATATACCGACTTTGTTAAGCTCGCAGCCCGCGAAGGTGTAGCACTCTACCGAAGCTCGACTCGCTGGTACGATGCGGCAACCGGTATGTTTCGGGCGGCCTGGCATTGGGATGGAGACAACTGGACACTTGCCCACTCTATTACTCCTGATGTTATCTATGACAAGGCGGCAGTAAACGCCGAGACAACACCCGCCAAGGATGCCCTACTCAAACACTACCCGATGATCAATCACCCTGCGTTTTCCCTGCACGCCGGCAGCAAACTCCAAGTTAGTCGCGCCTTCAAAGAATTCGCCAAGCCGTATTTCCGAGCCACTTCTCGAGAGGATCTGATCAATATCCTCGCTCAACTGCCGGATACATTGGTTGTCGCTAAACCGGAACGCGGCAACAGCGGCGAGGGAATTCTTATCGCTGAGAAGGCCGAAATACTCGAACGAGTAGCTTTTCCAATACTCGTCCAAGAATTCATCGACTCAAGCAATGGTATACCAGGAGTAATGAAAGGGCTCCATGATCTCCGAATCATCTACTGCAATGAGTCGCTAGTATATGCGTATTACCGCACGCCAAGGGCCGGAGGTTATTTGGCCAATGTCGCCCAGGGCGGGAAACAAACAATGATCGCGGAAGAGGATATACCCAACTCGGTCTGGCCTATTGTTCATGCCGTTCAGTCTCACTATGAAAAATTCTCGCCAAAGATTTATACAATCGATCTCATGTTTGATCCAACCGGACGACCGTGGATTGTCGAACTCAATACTATGCCGGGGCTCTACCCGGACGAATCAGAGCGACCACACATTGGGAGACTTTACCAGGCGATCATCGGCGCGCTCAAGTTCGCCGTCCAAAAGAAATAAGATGTCTCGTCCTGAACTCATCATCACCGCTGATGACTACGGGATGTCCCCACGGTTCAACCAAGGCGTGCTTGAAGTAGCACGCGCAGGAATCATTACCGGGATTTCCGTCATGATCAAGCGGAAATATGTCCGAAAAACCGAACTCCTCGCGCTCGATATTGCTCTCGGTCTCCACCTCGAACTCGAAAGCTCATCTTCCTACCGGGAGATCATTTCGCAAATTAAGCGATTCAAAAAACGCTTTGGGAGACTCCCCGCCTACCTCGATGGACACCAGCACAAGCATGTCACACCAGACAATATCGACCGGGTCATCCGAGCAGCGCGGCGCTATGGTCTTCCCATCCGGTCACGGCTCCCGACTGACCGCGCCCATTTACTGTGCAGTGGCATAGTCACTCCAAACCACTTTGTCTCCTGGCATCCAAAGCGAATCCCTGTGCTCATAGAACGACTCCTCGCTTCGCGTTCGTTCCTCGTCACTGAGCTCGTCACTCATCCCGGCTATTTTGACAAACGCTGCACCTATCCCTACAACCAGGAGCGCGAAGGAGAGCTCACCTTTCTCCGAAGCGGAGCTTTTCAGAAACTCATCCGCCCTTTCCAGTTGATACGCTATACTGATCTTACTGATTCAGTCCGAGATGTTCGAACAACCACTCAAGCTAAAACCGAGAAAAGAATCCGCTACCAAACTGTCGGCACTCGATAGAAGGTGGTATCCCCGTTTTGAAGAAATTGGGGCTTTTCAGGCATACGAGTATCTCGATGGCGATAGCACTGCCCGCGCCAAAGAAAAAGAAGCCTTTCTTTCCGACGGAAAGGAAAATCCCGATCTCGACTATCCGCGACTTGAAGAAGGAGCACTCCTCGCCAAAGATGGCGAATTACTCGACCTGAAAGAAAAGATTCTCGCCAGTGAGAAGAATGAAGTGGTAAAAAACGTCTACCGCTGGCGACTCAACGAGAAGATCGCCGAGAACCGCCTGCTCCTCGCGGCGGCGACTGGCAATATGCGCCGATTCAGGCGCTACTCAGAATTCATCTACGGAAAACCCTCAAAAGAAATCTTTGAATACACTCTGGGGCAAGTTCGGCAGGAACTCAAGCAGATCGCTGATCAAAACCCGAGTCCCCTCATTCAGCAGGAGATCTCCCACCTCATCAATGATCTCCCCGACGTGAGTGGCGCCTCGGCAATCAGCGGACCGGACAAATCGATGCTCCCTGCCGTAAAGAGCCAAACTGAGCGTGATCTCGGCGACATACTGGATATCCCTGACGCTCCTGAAAAACTGACTGATGAAGAGATCCGGGCATCGTTTGAATCCGCACTTCAGTCCTTATCGGCCGATGGCTGGGTCGCGGTCATCGATCCGAAACGGGCCGGGATCAGCGTGAACCAAGAGAGAAAAGCGGTCCAAGTTCCTCCGGACCGGAAAATGCCGACCGTCGAACTCAAAGGTCTGATCGCTCATGAGATTGGCACACACACTGCAAGACGGCTCAATGGCGAGCGGGCCAGACTCCGCCTGCTCGGCCTCGGACTTGATCGTTACGAAGGTGGCGAAGAAGGCATCGCAACGCTCCGGGAACAGGCGCTCGCGGGCGAAGCTGACGACTACTCGGGCTTTGACGGACACTTCGCGATTAGCCTCGCGTCAGGGCTCGACGGGCATCCCCGGGATTTCCGTGGGACCTATGATCTCCTGTTCCGTTACTACTTCATCAAAAACCTCGCGCGCGGAATAGATGCTCCCGAAGCAGAAAAGAAGGCAGCGAACACTGCCTGGGGCCGTGCAGTCCGCACCTTTCGCGGGACCGATTGCAAGACTCCCGGGGCCTGTTTCACCAAGGACATCATCTATCGCGAAGGCAATATCGCTGTCTGGGAAACGCTCCATCGGAAAGAGCCCGAGATGCAACGCTGGAATATCGGGAAATACGATCCGAGCAATCCGCGGCATCTCTGGGTGTTGGATGAGCTTGGCATTACTGACACCGATCTTGCATCACTCCAAAAGGAATAGTCTAGTCTTCACTCTTTATTGTTTCTGTGGTACAACTCATTAGCTGTTGCTCTTTCCCGTCCGGCGTTAAAGTCAAAAGCTCTTTTTCTCTTGCGCCCAGTGTGGCGCTTTTTTCAGCCTTAGTCAGGAGCCAAACTATGTCTCACTCAAAAAAATTCGGGTTTGCTCAGGCTGCCAAACGACTCGGCCTCAGTCTCAAACCCTACGCCTCGATAAAAGGATCTTCGCCAGAACGACGCTCCGTTTATCGGATTTCTGATGGACAGAGAGAACTCTTTACCCTCGGCGCGACCATCCTTTCCACTTCATTTATCGGGATGAAGATCGCAGCTGACAAAGCGACTACAAACGAGATTCTTCGACACCATGGGATTCCCACGACTGAACAACTCATCGTAAGTTCTCTACCAGAACTTGAGGCGTTTTACAACAAACATCAGGGTGATGTCTTGATGAAACCACTCGGTTCCACTCTCGGGAGAGGGGTACACGCGTCTATCCAAACCATCGAAGAAGCAAGGAACGCTTTCAAGACGATTCAGAAAGAATTCCAATATGTTGTCATTGAGAAAAAGATTCGAGGTAAAGAGTACCGGATTCTTATTTTTGAAAATCAGATTATAGCGGCGGCTGAATTTATTCCTCCCACGCTCACGGGGAATGGGAGTGATACCATTCTCTTGCTCATCAATCAGCACAATAACTCGATTATCCCCGGGAGCAATACGGTGCCTATCCCAATAAAGCCCGAACTCGTCCGTATCCTCAATGAACAAGGTCTCGCGTTCTCAATGATCCCAGAGCCCGGTGAGACTATCAACCTCTACCGTGCGGCGCCGATTTCACACGGTGGGCATGCGGTAGACGTGACGGATCGTATTCACCCCATCAATGTAGAACTCTTTCTCGCGGCCACAAGAGCTATTCACCTGAATATTGCCGGCATTGATGTCATCACCGAAGATATCAACCTGCCACTGATCAAAACTGGCGGCGTGATCATCGAGATAAACGGGGGGCCAGATCTTTCGCTCCACCAGGGGTCGATCAAACGTCCGTATTTTGATCCTGCAGAACAGATCCTGCGTCAATACTTTGGTTTACAAACTTAATCCCTACTGTTGGAGAGAGCGGTATATCGTGGTATAAATGAGGCATACATATAGTCACTTTATGCTTTATTCTAGGCCTAAATCACTGTTTTCCCACCGGAGCTTTCGTCGCCGTCCAGCGATTGAAATAGTCGGCATGAACCCAAAACCGAAACAACCCTGGCCCTGGAAGAAAATTTGGCTTGGGTTAGCGGTTGCAGGTAGTTTCGGTCTCGTTGCACTCATTGGGCTTTTTCTCTACATTGCAAAGGATTTACCCAGTCCCGGAAATGTCAGCGATCGTTTTGTGGCAGAATCAACCAAAATTTATGATCGTACTGGCACCCACCTCTTGTACGAAGTGCACGGCGAGGAAAAACGCACCGTTATACCCTTCTCTGAAATGCCTGAGGTAGTGAAATATGCCACCATCTCCCTCGAAGATCAGGATTTCTACCATCACTTCGGTATCAAACTCTCTTCCATCCTGCGTGCTGTTTTGAGGGATATCGTTACCCTCGACAAATCCCAGGGTGGCTCCACTATCACTCAGCAATTGGTGAAGAACACCCTCCTCACAAATGAGAAATCGGTTGCTCGAAAAATAAAAGAGGTTATCCTCGCGCTCGAACTCGAGACAAAGTATTCAAAGGACGAGATTCTCGAGATGTATCTGAACGAAATTCCATATGGGTCAAATGCATACGGTATCGAATCAGCTGCTCAAACATACTTCGGCAAGCCAGCCCGCGAACTTGGTCTTGATGAAGCGGCTCTCCTAGCAGCGCTTCCTCAGGCGACAACATTCTATTCTCCCTATGGTTCTCATACCGAAGCACTCTCCGGGCGACAAACATACGCACTCAAGCAAATGGCAAGCCTTGGCTACATCACCGATGAGCAGGCCGAGGAGGCAATAAACGCAGATACGCTTGGAAAGATAATGCCTCAGAAAAATATTTTTGCGGCACCGCATTTCGTCATGTACATCAAGGACTATCTTCAAGAAAAATATGGTGATCGAGCTGTCGAGGAAGGCGGCTATCGTGTGATAACCACTCTCGACTGGGATAAACAGCAGATTGCTGAAGAGGCAGTCCGAACGGGGGCCGAAAAAAACAAACGCTGGAAAGCTGCCAATGCAGCCCTCATCGCGATAGATCCAAAGACGGGGCAGCTGCTCTCTATGGTTGGCTCAAAAGACTATTTCGGCGCCTCAGAACCAGCCAACTGTATCAGTGGGAAGACCTGTGTTTTTGAAGCCAACTTCAATGTGACAACAGCACCTCGACAGCCAGGATCCTCTTTTAAGCCCTATGTTTATTTAACCGCCTTTACCAAAGGCTACATCCCCGAGACACTCATATACGATGTCGAAACTAACTTTGATACAGCAGATGGGAAAAGCTACAAACCACAAAATTACGATGGAAAGTTTCGTGGGCCGCTATCTCTAGCTGAGTCACTTGCCCAATCTCTCAATATCCCCGCGGTAAAAACACTCTACCTCGTTGGTGTGAAAGAGGCTATAGATACGGCCAAGCGCCTTGGCATCGTCGGCCTCGACAATCCAGATCGCCTTGGACTCTCACTCGTTTTGGGAGGCGGCGAAGTCCACCTTCTCGACCATGTCCACGCGTTCTCGACCCTAGCAACAGGCGGAGTCAAACATCCTCTAGCAGCTATCCTGAAGATTGAGGATTCCAAGGGAACAACTTTAGAAGAGTACGCGGGTGGTCCCGGCGAACGCGTTGTAGAGGAAAAATACGTGACCATGCTTGAACATATCATGTCAACCAATAGTTTTCGTGCACCGGTGTTTGGAGAAAATAGCCCCCTCCGTTTTGACCAACGTGATGTCGCCGCTAAAACTGGAACTACCAATGAATTTCGTGACGGCTGGACAATTGGATTCACACCCTCTCTCGCTGTCGGCGTTTGGGCTGGAAACAATGACAATAGTCCCATGGTTACAGGAGCTGACGGTGTGAATGTCGCAGCTCCCATCTGGCGTGCTTTCCTCGACAAAGCGCTTGTCAACTACGCGACGGAACGCTTTCCAAAGTATGAGAAGGAGGATCTTGATAAACCAATGCTTGACGGCACATTAGAGGCGAAAGAAGATTTAAAGGTCTGTGAGATTCCCAACGAAGACAAATTCTGTATCGCGAATAAATATTGTCCTGATGGAAAAGCAAAGAAAAAAGATTTTGTAGAACCCCACGATATCCTTCACTACGTAAAGCGCTCCAACCCAAGGGGCGAAAAACCTGATGATCCAGAAGATGACAGTCAGTATAAAAACTGGGAAAAATCCGTGAAGGAATGGTACAAGAAACAGAAAGATGTCATTGCCGAGGAACCACCCAAGAAAGAATGTAGTGCAGATGACTTCAAAAAATATCAACCCTCAATCAGCCTAAATGTTCCAAACTCTATCACTTCAAATACTCTCACCTTGAGTGCGGGTGTCGAGGCGCCATACGGGGTCTCTAAAGTTACTTTTTTAGTCGGGGGAAATAAGATTGGGGAACGAAATGAAAAACCATTTTCGATGACCTACTCAGTTCCAGAAAGCCAAAACAATTCGACGCTTGATATCAAGGTTACGCTTGAGGATAAAAACGGAAATACCACAAGCGCGAGTGGGAGCGTTTCTGTCGCGTATTAGGGAACATACCGGACAAGCCGAAGCTCTTGAATAGCCTCCTGTTCAAGGGCTGAGTTCATTCGCGTAATAATCTGTTCCCGATGAATCCATAATTCGCCTGAATAGAGCGGGTTATGAGATTTCACTGAAAGCACTCCCTCAAGAAACGCTATTGGTTCCAACTCAGCAACACCACGTGCTCCATATTCCTCTTTAATTATTTTCCGAAACATAAAAAATACCGTCTTATCATCAAGAGGTGTCCCCGTCGTTCTACCATTTCGCTTACCAATACACTCCTTCAGAGAACGCATAGAACAGCTACTCTTTACCGAGTCAAAACTATCTACTCGCCACGCTTGTTTTCGTTATTTTCTGATCGGCATCACGATGTATATGTACTCGTCGGGTTCTGCCTCAGAAAATATCTTTACCGGCGTTGATGATGTATTTAGAGCAAGCCGTATTTCAGTTCCCGCGAGAGCAGCCGTCCCCTCGAGAATATAGCGTGGATTAAAGACAATCTGGAGCGGCGCTGACAACACGCCCTCATACGCTATTTTTGCAACTTGCTCTCCAATTCCCTGGGATTGAGACTTGATCTCAAGCCACCCATCCTCCGTATTAAATTGAAAGACTACCTCGCTTGCGCTATATGATGAAAATGAGGTTGCAATTTTCAACGCTCGTTGAAATTCAGCTTGATTTAAGCTAATTTCAGTTGAGAATTGCTTTGGTATAATCGCTTGATATTCTGGGTATTTTCCATTAATCAAACGAGAAACAATTCGCGTACTCCCGATCTCAAAAAATATTTGATTTTCCTCTAATGCAATATTTACATCATCTGCACCCTGAGATATTACTCGAAGAACTTCCTGCAGAGTAGATGATGGGATAATAATTGATGATTGTCTCGATTCGAGAGCACTAATATCACCCTGCACCTTCCCTGTCATTTTCCATTCGGCAAGTCGAAAACTATCAGTTGCCGCGAGAAAAACAACACCCTCTGTAATTCCAAAGAGAACACCTGTAAGTTCGGGCCGGCTTTGATTGAGCGATACACAAAACAAAGTCTTTTGTAATCCTTTTCGTAATCCATTTGCTTCAAGTGTAAATATCTCTCCACTTGAACGTCTAGGTATAATTGGGAAATCTTTTCCATCTAAACCATTAATTTTCACTTTATAATTACCACTTTCAAGTACAATTTGTGTTCCAATCTGTTCAATATTAACCACCTGATCAAGGGCTAGATTTTGAATAAAATTAATAAAAAGCTTGGCGGGGATAGTTACTCGTCCATCTTCTTCTATTTTTGCTCCAATTGATGTAATTACACCAATTTCGAGATTAGTAGCAGAGAGATGCAATTGTCCCTTTTCGGTTTCAAGTAATATATTACTCAAAATTGGTAACGAACTTTGTTTACCAGCAATTCTTTCCAGAATTGAGAGTGCTGTCCGAAGATTTTCTTGAGTGCATGAGAGTTTCATATGGAGTAATTCTTAGAAGAGTTTATATATAAATTTATTGTTATTACTGTTGTGTATATGTGGGAAAGTGGGAAGAGTCGGCTTGGAGAGCGAAAAATAAATTAAGAAATAGTGGATGAAATTGTAGGGATTTTCTCATTTTGTTGATTTATCCACATAAGAATACGTTTTTTACCCCCGTTATAAACGAAAATACAAAGTTATTCAGTACTTATACAGGTGTTGATTGAAGTTTTTCTTTCAAGGAAGCTATCTCCTCTCGAATTCGGAGGGTGGATTCTCGGTTTTTTGTAATCTTTTCGACTGCATGGAGAACGGTAGTATGGTCTCGTCCACCAAAAAAATCACCAATGGTAGAAAATGGCGTGTCAAGTTCGGTTCGAAGGAGGTACATTGCAACTTGTCTCGGATGAGCAATTTCTTTCTTTCGCCCCTTCTTTACCATTTCTTCGGTTGAAACACCGTAAAACTCACTCACTATTTTGACAATATCGTCCAATTTAACTGACTTTTTCGTTTGAATAAGCATATCAGAGAGCGCTTTTTGTACAAGCGATAACCCAATAGGGACTTTTTGGAATTCGCTATAGGCACAGACTCGAGCGAGCGCGCCTTCCAGCTCCCGAACATTCTCTTTTATATGTTCGGCAATAAAGTGAATCGAGGCTGAATCTATGACAACACCCTTTTCTTTAGCCTTTGTTTCTAGTATTGCTGTTCGAGTTTCAAGACTTGGTCGACTAATATCTGCGATCATACCACCCTCAAATCGAGACCGGAGGCGTTCTTCTAGGGTGGGGATGGCTTTTGGTGTTCGGTCACTGGAGATGACTATCTGTTTATTGAGCTGATAGAGAGCGTTAAATATATGAAAAAACTCATTTTGTGTCTTTTCGCGGCCAGAAAGGAATTGCACATCATCAATGATGAGGAGATCAATGTGTTCATACTCAGCTTTAAATTGATCAACGGTCTGGCTTTTAATTGATTCAACGAGTTCGCTGGTAAACCGCTCAGAAGTGATGTATTTTACCCTTTTTTCTGGCTGTTTCTCTGCTATTTCATTACCAAGGGCCTGGAGGAGGTGTGTTTTCCCGAGTCCTACCCCCCCGTAAATAAAGAGTGGGTTGTACAAGTGTCCAAGGTTTTGAGAGATGGCAAAACAGGCAGCACGCGCAAGCTCATTGTTTTCAGCGACGATGAAATTGTTGAAGGTATAACGGGTATTGAGGTTGCTTTGGAATATTTCACCGCTGGGCGCAGTTAAAACTGGCTTTTCAATGATCCGCTTTCTTGAAAACCCGGTTGGAATGGTACTATCGTTCTGAGTGCCCGAGAATGGGCGAGCTCCATCCATGGATTTTTTAAATGTTTCTGGAGCACCTTTTTGCCCATTATTTGGGAGAATTGAACATTTTATATCCTGTACATCAGGAGCTAGGCTCTTCAAGGCCTTGATAATGTACAAATTGTACTTGTTTTCTAGCCATTCCTTTGCAAAACCATTGGGAACACCAATCACAATACGTCCATTTTCATGGGATTGGATAGAAGTATTCTTAAACCAGGTTATAAAGTTGGCTTTTGAAATAGAGAGTTCTATCTGTCCCAAAGCCGCCTTCCAGAGCTCCTCGTTGGTCATAATTTGTAGCAAGCAAACCTGAGTATACCATGTCTCAGCTATGGAATCGATGCAAAATAGTGCATAAAGTGTGGAAAGTCTGTGAATAAGTGGTATTTACCAAAAAAGTCCGTGATTTTATTTTAGTTCCACTCTTTAATAGAGCGAGAGCAACCCCAGCTGCTGGAGTTGACTTTTTCCTTCATTTAAAATAAAATTGGACTACACATATTTTCTCAGTACCGTATGGCAACAAAACGAACCTATCAGCCAAAAAAGCGTCGGCGAGCTCGTCGTCACGGTTTTCTTAAGCGCATGAGCGAAAAAGGGGGACAGGCCGTGATAACACGCCGTCGTCGTCAAGGAAGAA
Source organism: uncultured Bdellovibrionales bacterium (assembly GCA_964385515.1). Lineage (GTDB taxonomy): Bacteria > Patescibacteriota > Minisyncoccia > Moranbacterales > UBA1568 > SSEF01. The sequence continues at coordinate 4,023 of CAYLPD010000003.1, read as the reverse complement.
AAAAGCTTTCGGTTTAGGCTTATGCTTCCTAAACGCCTTCGTTTGCGAGGGAAGGGAGCTTTTGAGAGTGTTTTTCAATCAAAAAAGGCCATTTTCAGCCGAGAAATTGGCATTTTTTTTCGTGCGGCGCCAAGTATTGAGACAAAAGTTGGTTTTGCCTTTAAACAGAAGGTTTTCCCTCGTGCAACTACTCGGCATTTCCTCAAGCGCAAAGGAAGTGCCATAATGAGGGAGTTGGCATCCCGTCTCCCCAAGGCAACTAACATCGTTGTCCTCTTTCATAAGCCGTTTTCAGCCCCCGTGACCTATCCTTGGCTGAAAGGTGAGCTGTATCAGCTTGTGGAAAGGCTTAATAAAGCAAAAAAATAACTATGGCAGACATATTTCATGCGGTTATCTATCAACCTTTGTACAATGCAGTTATTTTTTTCTATGCCGGACTGCCCATTCGAGATTTTGGAGTGTCTATCATTTTATGCACCATTCTCATAAAGGTGGCTTTTCTCTCGCTTTCCCGGATGCAAATCGAACAACAGAAGCGAATGCAGGAGATTCAGCCAAAACTCAAAGCAATCCAAGAAAAATTCAAATCTGACAAGGCGGAACAGACAAAGGCAATAATGGCTTGTTATAAGGAAAATAAGGTTAATCCTTTTGCTGGTTGCTTGCCGCTGATCATCCAACTTGTATTTTTTATCACATTCTATCGAGTCATTATTGGGATCAATACCAATGGACTAGTTGTTAATAGTGCAGATGTCTACTCTTTTGTTCCCAATCCAGGAGAAATCAAACATATTGCCTTTGGATTTCTGGATATGGTGAAGGCGAGCCCGGTACTGGGGGCTTTGGCGGCAATTTCACAATACTTTCAAACAAAGATGATTCTCCCCAACACGGAGGTATCTGCTGGGAAGAAAGACACGGGGAAAGGTGATGAAATGCCCGATATGGCTGCTATAATGGGTAAGCAAATGTTGTATCTCGGTCCGGCACTTGTGTTTTTCTTCAGCTTTCAATTTCCCGCTGCTCTTTCACTGTACTGGTTTGTGTCGACTCTCTTGGCCTGGCTCCAGCAGAAATGGATTTTCTCACAACGTCAAAAGACTTCAGCAATAGTCGCTCAGTAACCCCTCCCACACTCTCTCTATGGAACAGTCGTTTCGCCTCTATCTCAATGATACCGTCAAAGATCTGCTGAAACGGATGGGTTTCGAGGCAGAGGTGAAGACGGGAGAAGAAATGAGCGCGAATGATATGGTGCAATACCGCTGCGAAATTACTCTGCAGGAAGGGCAAAATCTCCTGATTGGTCAGCACGGTGCCAATGTTGCCGCTTTGTTGCACCTAGTAAAACTTTTGGTGCGGGAAGAACTGCCCAAGAATGGGCTGCTCAGCATTGATGTGAATGGTTATTTTGCAGAGAAACGAGGTTTTCTTGAGCGGGAGGCTCTCGCCGCAGTGAAGGAGGTTGAGGAATCCGGCCTCCCGGTAATGCTTCGCCCGATGTTGTCTTTTGAGCGCAAGATGATTCATCACCTCCTCGCAAGTCACGGGAGCGTGATGACAGAGAGTGTCGGAACGGGTGGAGACCGGAAGATCCTCATTCGGCTGAAACCGGAACCGATAGCAGAGGAACAGATCCTGTAACCGTTCCCTCATGGCACTGGCCAGAAAAATTGCGTATAATGTGGTGTTTAATTCGGTGCTCAAGGTGACATCGACTGTTTTTATTGCCCTTCTTTCCATTCGCCTTATCACCGGTTACCTTGGGCAAGAGGGTTTCGGAGAATATGCCACGGTTTTAGCCTTCTTTGCTTTTTTTGGAGCGATTGGTGATTTGGGGCTAGCCAATCTCACGGCTCGGGAGATAGCAAAACCAACCGTAGATGAGGCGCAGTTTCTTGGTAAAGTTGCGGCGTTACGGGTCCTGGCAAGCACAGTGATCATCTTCGTTACCCCCGTTGTCCTCTTTTGGTTCGACTATTCTGCTCTCGTGAAAGAGAGTGTTTTTGTTATTGCGCTTGCTCTCTTTTTTGCCCAGTTTAGTACTTTATTGAACGGGGTATTTCAGAAGCGACTAGCCATGGATCGGGTGGCAATGGTGGAGTTTATTGGAAAAATATTGCAGCTTCTTCTTGTGTATCTGGCGGTTCGATTTGATCTTGGCTTTATCGCGATTGTGAGTGCCGTATTATTTACTATGTTTTTTAATGCAACCGTTGAATTATACCTCTCTAGAAAATACATCCAGTTTCATTTCTCGTGGGATACCATTTTTTGGAAGCGCTTCATGCGTGATGCCTGGCCACTTGGCTTAACGGCGATCATCTCATTTGCGTACTTTAAGTTTGATACTATCATTCTCTCGCTTCTCCAGCCGGCAGCGCATGTTGGTATCTACAATGTGGCATACAAGATCATGGAGAATTTGATTTTTTTCCCTGCAATGCTTGTCGGGCTTATCCTCCCACTGCTTTCCCGTGCGCATCAGATTGACCCTCCACTCTTTCGTGAAATCGTGAACAAAACTGCAAAAGTTTTTATTGCACTTGTTCTACCGATTGTTGTTGCTACCATTTTTTTGGCCCCAGAGATTGTTGCTGTAGTGAGTGGGAGTGGATTTGAGGTTTCTGCAGATGTGCTCCGTATCCTCATTTTTTCACTAGCGGGGATTTTCTTCGGTCATTTCTTCAATATGCTCATTCTTGTTGGAAACAAGCAAAAGAAGTTGCTCAAAGCTTTGATGCTGGTTGCGATTGTGAATGTTTCACTCAATGTTTTCCTTATCCGGGAGTTTTCCTACTTTGGTGCTGCTGCATCATCCGCGGTGACTGAAGCAATGGTAGTTATCTTTTCGGGAGTGATTGCATCTCGTGCAATTGGTTTTTTCCCGCGGCCGGATCGGCTTCTCCGAATTGTCATTTCGGTTATGGCAATGGCAGCCGTTTTGGTTGCAGTGGCAACACTCCCGTTTGTGCTGAAGCTACTCCTTGCAGGTGCTTCATACGGATTGATGCTGTGGCTGACGCGGGCTGTCACGTCACGTGAAATCATGAGCATCTTTAGTGACAAGGGGCAAGTGAACCATGAGCCGATAGAATCAGTTTCAGCCTGATGTATGTCGAACTTGTCTGTGGCGGTTATCGTCTTAAATTATCGAGGCGAACGAGTTCTGGCTCGTTGTCTTGATTCGCTTGAAGCAGTGTTGGGTCCAAACGATCAGGTGCTTGTTGTTGATAATGGCCAAGAAGAATCCCTCCTCACCTCGCTCAGCCATCGATATGGTCGGATGGATATTCTTCGTCCGAAGACAAATCGCGGCTTTGCGGCGGGAATGAATCTTGGCATTCGGCATATGCGAGAAAAGGGAATGTTTGATGCATTTTGGTTGCTCAATAATGACGCGTATGTTGACCCCAACTCTCTAAACCATATGAAACGGGCTTTGATTGAGAAGGGACATCAGGGCCTTTTCTCACCGGTGATTCGTTTGAGCGAGGATCAGGCTTTTTGGTTTACGGGAGGGCAAATTGATTTCTTGCGGATGCGGACGACTCATGACCAAGTATTTCGCAAGAGCATTGCTTGTCTCGAAACAAATTTTCTTACAGGTTGTGCGCTTTTCATTCCGCAAGCCGTGATTGATTCAATTGGTTATCTTGATGAACGCTATTTTCTCTACTATGAGGACGCGGCTTATTCGCTTCGTGCCAAACGATTTGGACTTCATCTCTGGGTGGTGCCCCAGGCTCAAGTTTTTCACTCCGAAGAGAGTGCTCATAATCCAGAAAAGATTTATTGGCTGGTTCGTTCAGGTGTGGAGTTTTTCCTTCGCGAGAGCAGAGGAGTTTGGTGGCTGTGGGTGCGTATTTTCTTTGTCTTGCGCCGTTTGAAAAACAGGTTTGAAGTTCAGTACCGATCTTCAGAAGTCGCTCAAAGCGTGAAACAGGCGTATACTGATGCTTCATTATGAATCCCACCTTTTCATTCATCTTGGTGAACTTTCAGAGTGCGGAACAA
>CAYLPD010000002.1:0-54758 GCA_964385515.1 uncultured Bdellovibrionales bacterium | reverse complement strand
GGTGGAAGCATGTGAAAAGCGGGGAATATCAGCAGTACTACACCGAGCAGTACGGAAAGTCTTCAGCACAGGGAGTATGAACTTCGAGAAACCGCTGCCGGCATCAGAATCGGAACAGTTCGATGCGCTCCTCGCTGAGATGGAAAGAAACCCGGGCGGATACATTGAATACCGTAGCGGGTCGCCGAAGCATAAATTTTTGGAGTACCTTTTGGAAAGAGGATATCTGCTCCACGGATCTTTCGTGGAAGAGGATGTGGACACACTCGAGCCGCGTCAGGCCAATGATCGTTCCAAGAAATCCGGCAATCAGAAAGCAGTTTATGCGGTTTCAGATCCCATCCTGCCCCTGTTCTATGCGATCAAGGACCGAAGCCGGCTCCGTGGCCTAGTGCAGTCCGGTTGCTCGACCGACGACCAGGGAGTGAGAACATACCGCTTTCAGATCGATGGTACGCGATCCGAGAAGGATCCGTGGAAGGATGGCGTTGTACATGTGTTGTCGAAAGATGGTTTTGTGCAGACAATTGACGATGCCGGGAAGTTGACGAACGAATGGGTTTCTCATGTACCGGTACAGTCTGTCGCTCGATTGCGAGTGGCGCCGGATGATTTCCCGTTTCTGGAGGATGTGCGGGTGGAGATGACAGGGAAAGCAGTGCAAGCTAATATTCCAGGGGAAAATATATGACTCTCGAAGATTTCCAGCGCTTTATCGACGAACAGGACACTTTGTTGTCACGAATGAGAGGGGATACAAATGGATACAGCGAGCGGGAGCGAATTTTCGCCCGGACGGTGAAACTTGGCGAGGAGTACGGCGAGCTCTGCGATGCGGTGCTAGCCTCAGTCGGCGATCAGCGAAAGGGAAAACTGACCCAAGAAAAAGTTGGAGACCTAGAGGGGGAGTTTGCGGATGTTATGATTGTTCTTTTTCTCCTTGCCAAGGCGATGGGGATCGATATTATGAGTGTTTTGGATACCAAGGTCGCAAAAATCCGGGCTAAGCATAACAAGCAGCTATGAAAATCACCAAATTTGGGCATTGCTGTCTCCTGATCGAGACGAAGGGTGCGCGAATACTCACTGATCCGGGGAATTACAATGAGACGCCGATGGTGACGGATATCGATGCTATCCTCATTTCGCATGAGCACGGTGATCATCTTCATATCGAGAGCCTCGGTATCATCCTCGCCAAGAATCCAAGCGTCCGTGTGATATCGCATGCGAGTGTGGGAAAAGTTCTCACCGAAGCAGGAATCCAACATGAACTTATAGTTGATGGCGACACGGTCGATATCAAGGGGGTACCGGTCGGGAGTTTCGGTACAGAACATGCCTGCATCCATCATGATTTGCCGCTTGTCCAGAATACGGGGTTTCTCATTGACGATCGGTTTTTCTATCCCGGCGATTCCTTTCATAACCCGGGGAAAATAGTTGAAATTCTCGCTCTGCCGGTTGCTGGACCCTGGATGCGACTGGAGGAGGCGATCGAGTATGCCAAAACCATAAGTCCGAAAGTGGTCTTTCCGGTGCACGATGGCATGCTCCGTCAGGGGATACAGCTCGGGCCGACGCGGCGCATCCCGAAGGCATTGCTCGAGCCGCTTGGTATCGAATACATCGATATGACCGAAGGGGCGGTGTACGATCTCTCAGAGTAGAGCCCCGTTTATGGGTTTCCAACCATAGTTTTAGCGACTGGTTTTTCGTTTGCTATACTGAATGAGTTATGGAATCAGCACTACCGAAAAATCGGAAAAAGATCCTGATCCTCGGGGCCAAGGGGATGCTCGGCCAGGCGCTCGGGCAGGAATTCCGTCTCGCCGGCTATGAGCTCGGGCTTTGGGACGTCGCCGAGATTGATCTGACTGATGAGTCAACCTCGCTCGAAAAAATCACCGCTTTCAAGCCGGACATCATCGTGAATGCCGCAGCCTACAATGCGGTCGACAACTGTGAGACGGATGATGAGGAGTACCGAAAGGCACTCATCCTCAATCGCGATGTGCCGGGGTATCTGGCTCGTTTTACAGCGAAACAGGCTATCTTGTTTGTTCACTATTCGACAGACTATGTGTTTGACGGGACAGCTCCAGATGGCTACTCCGAGGACGCCGTGCCAAATCCAATTTCGCGCTACGGAAATTCCAAGTACGAAGGTGAACAGGCAGTCACCGCGGCTGGTGGTCAGGCATATCTGATTCGCCTCTCCAAGCTTTTCGGAGAACCGGCTGTTTCCAAGCTCGGCAAGCGGAGTTTCTTCGAGGTGATGCTCACCAAGAGTAAAACGGAAACACGGATCGAAGTCGTGGACGATGAGAAAAGCTGCTTCACCTATGCGCCAGACCTGGCTCATGCGACCCGAGAGCTTATCGAGGACACGCCCGGTCCGGGCATCTATCACCTGCCGAACGATGGAGGAGTGACGTGGTTCGAGGCGGCGCGTGAGCTTTTCCGGCAGGCGGGGCTCCCAATCGAAGTGGTTCCGCTCGCCGCCGAAGGATATCCGCGCCCGGCCCGGCGACCGCATTTATCGGTGCTCCTCAATACGAAACGACCGAAGCAGCGCCCGTATACCGAAGCCCTGTCAGAATTCTTGGAAACCATACTCTCACCACTTTGAGGCTCGGAAGTAATTTTGCCGAAAATGAAAACCGCCCTGGATACGTTTGCGCTGTTGCGCGAAGTACCAAGGGCGGTGTGGCGGACGGTTCTCCCTCTATCGTCGTAAGTGTCGAGTTTTCCAGATCAGCGGATAAAAGAGACCGGTGCCGAATGCGACTGGTCCGCCGATGATAGCGGAGAGAAACGCGGGAGTGGAAAGGAAAATACCTAAATACAAAGTGATGATTCCCGTGATGATACACCAGGCGAGTACTGGGAAGAGCCAGTATAGGTTCATTGTCCGGGGGATCTGTTGAATCTTCCGACCGCAGAACCACATGAAAGTGAGTGTGGCAGTGACGAATATCCATTCATTCATTTTCTTTCTCCTTCCTCTTTCTCCGGATTGATCCCTCAGGTAATGGGTGGTTGTTTGTCAGTCATTTGTGCGTGTTGATCACTTTGGTTGCACGTTCCATGCTGGTGCTTGATGCTCTCGGACTCTTTCCATACAAAGTAGATGATGTGAAAAGCGACACCTCCTGCGAAGTGGAGTATTGTACGCACACACCACCAGATTCCCTTAACGGATTCAGCTCCGAACACAAGACCGGAAGCCCCAATGCTGATTATGAGTACCCCGCTTGCGATCAGGCAAGGTACGCGGAGGTCCAATGAACCTGATTCTGACTCTGTCAATGCACCGGCGAATATGGCTCCGGCCGTGAGTGGAAAAAGAATGAAAACGAACAAAGTAAACAACGGGAGTCCTAATGAAGACCAATCCATAATATACTCCTATTCTGAAGCAAGTTGTTTAAGTACGAAAACCCAGATTTGTATCCTCTGGGAAAAATACAATAACACCTTTATCAGTTTTATGTCAAGAGTGTAGGAAGAGTAGATTTCTTGGTATGATGGATGTGCTTTGCTATTTTTGACGGCACTTCTATGCGACACACTATCCTGAAAAAAGCTGATCAAGCGATTTATGATGCTGTTATGGGTGAGGAACAGCGCGAGGAAGATGGCCTCGAAATGATCGCGTCCGAAAATTATGTGTCAAAAGCCGTGCTTGAAACACTGGGGACAGTCTTCACGAACAAGTACTCCGAAGGTTATCCGGGTCGGCGTTATTACGGTGGACAGGAGTGGACGGACCAGGTTGAGATGCTTGCGGCCTTGCGTGCGAAAAAACTTTTCGGTGCGGAACATGCCAATGTCCAACCGCTGTCCGGAGCACCAGCCAATATCGCGGTGTATTCGGCTCTGCTCGAGCCCGGTGATACCATCCTCGGGATGGATTTGTCGCATGGCGGACATCTCACGCATGGACATCCGGTGACCTTTATGCCGAAAATTTATCGTTTTGTCCGCTACAAGACAGAGTCTGACGGGACGATTGACTACAAGAAACTTGAGGCACTTGCCCGGAAGGAAAAACCAAAACTTATTCTCGCTGGTTTTTCCTCATACACTCGCCAGCTCGACTACGCCGAGTTTCAACGCATTGCGAAGAAAGTGAAAGCCTACTCTATGATGGACATGGCACATATTGCCGGTCTTGTGGCCGCTCGAGTTGTCCCGAGTCCAGTGCCCTACTTTGATGTAGTAACTGCAACGACGCACAAGACACTCCGAGGACCACGGGGAGGACTGATACTCTGTCGGTCCGCTCTTGCTCAGCAAATCGATAAAGCGGTATTTCCTGGTCTTCAGGGTGGACCGCATATGAATGTGGTTGCGGCGAAAGCGGTTGCATTTGGTGAAGCGCTGCAACCCGGGTTCCGTCAGTATGGAAAGCAGATTTTGAAGAACGCGCGGGCGTTGGAGCAAGAACTCGAAAAGTGCGGCTTCAAGATCCTTTTTGGCGGAACAGAGAATCATATGGTGCTGGTCGATACAGTTGCGAGTCATGGCGTACCGGGCAAGGCCGGGCAGCAACTCCTTGATGCAGCGGGTATCACAGTGAATAAAAATGTTATCCCTGATGACCCACGTGGGCCTATTGATCCCTCGGGTCTCCGCATCGGTGTGCCAGCGCTGACGACTCGTGGCATGAGAGAGAAAGAGGTGCGGCAGATTGCTCGCTGGATTGATGCCGCGCTTCGCTCGAAAGGTGATGCTCGAGTACTCGGCCAGATTCGCCTGGCGGTGAGACAACTCTGCCGGCAATTTCCTGTCTATAAGAAAGCCTAACGTTATGAAAGGTATCATTCTTGCTGGTGGCAATGGTACGCGGCTTCTACCACTCACCGCTATCGCATCAAAACAGCTTCTCCCGGTCTATGATCGCCCGATGATTTTTTATCCCCTCAATACTCTCGTGTCTGCCGGTATCCGTGATATCCTCGTCATCGTCTCACCGGAACATGCCGGAAACTATCTGAACCTTCTGGGTTCGCTGCTGCGTAAATATGGTGTGAATATTTCATTTGTTGTCCAAAAAGAACCGCGCGGCCTAGCGGAGGCCTTCATTCTAGGAGAAGATTTTATCGACAATGGTCCGTGTACGATGATTCTTGGGGATAATCTTTTTGAGAGTGATTTTTCCGAGGCGATCCAGAGCTTTGAGAAAGGCGGACGGATTTTTGCGAAAGAAGTCCCGGACCCAGAGCGTTTCGGTGTGGTTGAATTTGATGCGGCTTCGGGCAAGGTGGTTTCTATCGTTGAAAAGCCAAAGGAGCCAAAGAGCCGTTATGCGATTCCAGGTCTGTATGTCTATGATGCCGAAGTGGTCGAAGTAGCAAAACATCTCACGCCATCTGGTCGCGGCGAACTCGAGATCACCGATCTGCATAATCACTATCTGAAAAAGAGCCTTCTCGATGTGCACGTCATTGATGGTGCCTGGTTTGATGTCGGAACACATGATTCGCTTCTCGATGCCAGTGTCCATGTACGTGAGAAGAACTTCCGAGCGCATTTCCATCCAATGATCGAAGAAGCACTGACAGAATACAATCGAGAGTTTAAGCGCATTATCTCGCTCCAGAAATAAATTATCTAAATTGTAGATACGTTGCATATGCAAAATCCTCAAAGACGGGTGACGAAAGCGATCCTTCCAGTGGCTGGATTCGGAACACGGTTTCTGCCCGCGACCAAGGCACAACCGAAAGAAATGTTGCCGGTGGTTGATAAGCCAGTTATCCAATATCTTGTTGAGGAGGCAGTGGCATCAGGGATTGAGGAGATCATCTTTGTGACTGGTCGCGGCAAACGTGCGATTGAGGATCATTTCGATGTGTCGTATGAACTTGAGGATACGTTAGTAGAAAAAAATAAACACGAGTTGCTTGATGCCGTGCGAAAAATATCGAGTCTGGCTCGTTTCTCATACGTTCGTCAACCAGTTCCGCTCGGCGATGGTCACGCGCTCTTGCAGGCAGCTCACCTTGTAGATGATGATGAAAGTGTCCTCGTTATTTTTGGTGACTGTCTCTATGATGCGGTTGTACCGGCTTCTCGCCAGCTGATTGAGACCTACGAAAAGTATCACGATCCGGTCATTGGGCTTTCGGAAGTAGCACATGAGGATGTGTCGAAGTTCGGTGTGATCGAGGGCGTTCCCCTGGACGAATGTACCTATGAGGTGAAGGGAATGGTGGAAAAACCGAAACCGGAAGACGCACCTTCCAATCTCGTTGCGGTTGGGAAATATATTATTACACCGGAAGTTTTCAAGGTCCTCGAATCAATGAAGGAGGGGAAGAGTGGTGAGATTCGTCTCGCTGATGCTTTTGACCAGATGCTCGAGAACGGTCGACCTCTCTATGGCCGGAAGCTTATTGGCGAATGGCTCGATACGGGTGATAAATTTAATTTTATCAAGGCCACGATTCATCTCGGGCTTCAGCATCATGAGGTGAGCGAACGGCTGCGCGTGTATCTCAGGGCCTTGAAACTGTAAGTGTGACAAAGCAATAATTATGTACTGGGCGTACCTTCTTCTCTTCATGGCCATGGTAGTGACGCCTGAGTTGACACGCGATGGTGTTCTTTTTTTCAGTGAGGCAGATCTAGAGGCAGTGCTTATTTTTTGTTTTGGGATGCTTGGTCTGCTTCTCTATTTAGGCAAGGAGTCAGCTTTTCTCCGTGCGGTGCGTGAAAAACTCTCGCTTCAGCAGGAGGCAAATCAGATTCGGAAAGATCTCTCGCAGTCTTACTCGTACATTGGAGAGATGAATCGTCGAATTGAAATCCTTCGGAATATGATTGTATCGCTGACACGAACCGAAACACCATTGTCCGAGCGGAAGGGGGTTGAGCGCTATAATCCAATTTTGGAAGCCACACGACTTTTGGCGCAGACAGATAGCGTCGCCCTCGTTTTTGTTGATGTTGGGAAACAGGAGGTGCTTGAGCAGTATGAAGTTGGGGATAGGAAACGACTTGGGGGGAAGCAATCAATTACCGGAAAACACCTTCTCAAGACTAAAAAATATATCTGGGAAGAAGGAAAGTTGTCATTTGTTCGCTCGCCCGAAGAAGCTGATGGCATTGCTGCCTTCCTCATTTTCCATAAGATCAAGAATCAGGTGGAAGAGATGGGTATTTTCAATATTCTTGCTGCCCAGGCAATCTATGTGTATTCGCTGAACGGAACATCGAGATCTGAACTGGACAAATCCAGACAAACATTTCGGGTATGAAGATTGGCATTGACGCTCGTTTCTATGGATCCTTGGGAAAGGGATTGGGGCGGTATACGGAAAAGCTTATCACTCATCTGGAACAGATCTCAGAAGATACAAACTCGTATGTTGTATTCCTCCGACATGAGAATTTCACCGAGTACCAACCCTCGAATCCACGTTTTGAGAAAGTAGAAGCTGATTTTCCTTGGTATGGCTGGCGGGAACAGCTTGTATTTCCTGTTCTGCTTCGGCGCTATCGTTTGGATCTCATTCATTTCCCACATTTCAATGTTCCCATCCTGGTATCGACACCTTTTGTCGTCACGGTACATGATCTGATCCTGTTTCATTTTCCGACCGTGAAGGCGAGTGAGCTGCCGCCGCTGCTCTATTGGCTGAAGTACCTTGCCTATCGCGTGGTCATTTCATTGGCTATCCGACGTGCACGTGCGATTATCACGGTTTCCGATTTTACCCGGCTTGATATTGCTGCTACTTTTCCCTACTCCCAAAGCAAGATCAGTGTCACGCGGGAAGCAGCAGATGCAGACTGTTCTTGGTTGCCACATGGAGCGGAACTGGACTGCTTACGGTCATTGGGATTGTGTCAAAGAGTGGGGGAGGAAGAAAAAATTCTCCCTTTTGTACTCTACGTTGGCAATGCTTACCCGCACAAGAATCTTGAGTTATTGCTCCGTATTGCTCCTACCCAACCGGATATCATTTTCCTCTGTGTTGGTAAGGAAGATTATTTCTACCACGCGTTTCGCGAGCGGGTGATGGCGGCGCGAGTGGGGAATATACAGTTCGCTGGATTTGTCGACGACCGGGTACTGGGTGTGCTGTATCGTAATGCAACAGTTTATTTTTTTCCTTCGTTGTATGAAGGTTTCGGACTCCCGGGACTCGAAGCAATGAATGTTGGAACACCGGTGGTAGCGGCGCGAGCTGGCTCATTGCCTGAAGTCTATGGCCCTGCGGCTCGATATTTCGATCCAGCAGATATGCATTCGTGTCATCAAGCGTTGGAGAGTGCGATCCGAGGTGAGCAACATGATCAGTATCGGACGGCGGGGTTTGTTCGGACGCAGCTTTTCTCGTGGCGACGGATGGCACGAGAGACGCTGGCTCTTTACGGAACCGTTCTATCAAGGCGATACTAGAGTGAGCATTATGCGTGACATTCAGCGCAACATCCGTTATACCCGTTCTCCCAGGTCGTACCCAACAGGTGGTCCTGGAATGCTTCGTGCGACGCATGCCTCACCGACTCCATTGCCTGTCTCACCATCCAAACTAACACGGCGGTACTTCTCTCGTTCTTGGATGTTGCTGAGCATACTGTTCGTTCTTGGGGGCTTGATTTTTGGGGCGTACTGGTTTCAACGGGCCGTGGTCGCTGCTGGTACGTCAGCCCTCACAGAACTGAAAGTGGCTGTTACCAGTGCTCGAGAGAAAGACTTCGAGACAAGTCGATTGCATTTACAACGTGCCAAAAATGACTTCACGCGTGGGGCACAACTCCTTCGTCCATTTGCATGGTTACCAGATTCGTTGGGAAAGATACCAGGCTTGGCGCAAGGTATTTCTGCTCAGGCACTTTTTTCGGCTGGGCGGGAAGGAGTAGAATCAGCCGAATTAATCCTTGAGGTGCTACCTTTGTTTCTCGAAACTTCTGAGGCACCGAGTGGTGTTGGTTCTCGGATTGACGTATTGAGAGCATCAGCGCGAGTCACGGCAGAAGCAAAAACCCACTTGTTGATGGTGAGAGATGCCTTTGCGCGGGTTCGGCCTGAGACATTGCCCGAAGCATACCGAAAGGACTTCATCCTCGCTCGTGAGGGGGTGCCGATTGCGGTGTCGTTGATGGAAGGTTATGTGGAACACCAGGCGCTGTTTGCGGAACTGCTCGGTGCAAATGGACCTCGGGTGTACCTCTTTCTGTTTCAAAATAACCATGAGCTGCGAGCCACCGGTGGATTCATCGGAAGTTATGCGCTCCTGGATGTGAATCAAGGGCGGATTCGTCGTTTCTTTGTTGATGGGATTTTCAATCCAGACGGGCAGCTGAAAGAAAACATTGTGCCACCGAAACCGATTCAGAAGATTAGCGCTGGGTGGAGTTTACATGATAGCAACTGGTTTCCTGATTTTCCGACCTCTGCGGAGAAAGCCATGTATTTCTATGAAAAGACGGGTGGGCCAACGGTTGATGGCATTATTACGTTGACGCCGGAAGTGCTTCGACGTATCCTCGCGCTTGTCGGGCCAATCTCGTTGCCGGAGTACGGCGTCACGATTGATACAGAGAATTACATGCCCATCATCCAAGAAGAGGTCGAAGAGAAATATGACAAGGAAGAAAATGAACCCAAGCGTATCCTAGGCGATCTGACCGAAGCTTTGCTCCAGCGCTTTCTCGCGTTTGAACATCCGAGTGAAACGTGGGGGCTTGGTATGACGCTTGCAGCACTTTTGAACGAGAAACATATCCTCCTCTATTCACGACATCCAGATGTCCAGTCGCTTATCCAGGGCGCAGGTTGGTCAGGCGAGATACTGCCGACGTCACATGATTATTTATCGGTCATCCATACAAATATCAATGGTTACAAGACTGATGGCGTCGTTCAGGAAACCATTCAACATGAAGCAGAGATCCGATCCGACGGAACCGTGCGCGATACAGTGACAATCACACGCGAGCATCATGGGGGTGGTACAGCGTACGCCTGGTGGAATAAGGTGAATGCTGACTATTGCCGTGTCTATGTGCCCAAAGGTTCGGTTCTCATCTCAGCGGAAGGAATGACTCGAGAATTTCCTGAAGCGCCAATTGATTATCTGGCACTCGGCTTTCGTCAGGATCCTGATATTGTTCGAGAAGAAGAGGGGATGGTACTCGATGAAGTGAGTGGTACACGGATCTCAGAGGATGCTGGCAAGACGGTATTTGGGAATTGGGTCTATGTGAGTCCGGGCGAATCCGTGACTCTCCGATACGTGTATGATCTTCCCTTTCGGGTCGCGCTTGATGAGAGTATCGATGTGCCGGCTACGGCGTACGCGGCACTGTACCAAAAGCAGTCCGGTACGGATGGCTCCCAGCTCACCGCATCTATTCATTATCCCGAGGGGCTTCAACCAGTTTGGCAGACCCCGGGAAATTTGATACCGTACCAGCGTGTGTATCAGACCCATCAAACACTGAGTAAAGATTTCTATTGGGGAGTGGTGTTTGGTCGACCGGCGATGAGTCAGAAGTGAATATTTTCTGTCTGAGATGAGATTGATACGACAATTGCTGCAATGGAGCGGGCGCCCTGTCGAAACTCTCGGGGGCGCGGCTTTTATCATCGCTTTTGCGGGTGTCGTGAGCCGTATTCTCGGTTTCGTGCGAGATCGTTTGCTGGCTTCTTCGTTTGGCGCCGGGGATGTTTTGGATGCGTATTATGCGGCTTTTCGTCTGCCGGATTTTATTTACGGACTTCTCGTACTGGGCGCGTTGTCAGCAGCTTTTATTCCGGTTTTCACCGGTCTCTGGGCGCGTGGAGAGCAGGCGGCTGCTTGGCGTTTGACACAAAGTGCACTGCAATGGCTTGTTCTGATCCTGGGTGTTGCCGCCATTCTTGGAATTATCTTCGCTCAGCCCCTGGCCAGTTGGATTGCACCCGGATTCGGAGTAGAGAAACAGTCACTGGTAGCCTCTCTCTCGCGTGTGATGTTGCTCTCACCAATTTTTCTCGCCATTTCTGCGGTTGTTGGTGGGGTATTGGTCTCATTCAAACAATTTCTCGCGTACTCATTCGCACCAGTTTTTTATAATCTCGGTATTATCTTCGGCATTACTATCTTGTATCCAGCTTTTGGCACAGTTGGATTAGCGGTTGGTGTAGTTATTGGATCGCTGCTGCATGCGGGCGTACAGCTCCCAGCGTTTTGGCGGAGCGGGTATCACTCTTCCTTCATTTCATTTCGATCGAGCCTCTCTGATCCGGCCCTGCGTCAGGTTGTTCGTTTGATGGTGCCGCGTTCCATTGCAATGGCGGTAAATCATTTCAGTCTCGTCATCGTTACGGTCTTTTCATCTCAACTTATCTCTGGTAGCTTGGCGGCGTTCACATTGGCAAATAATATCCAAAGCGTACCACTCGGCCTTTTTGGTATTGCATTTTCGATGGCTTCGTTCCCGGTATTGACGACTCTTGCGGCAAAGTGTCAAGAAGCGGAGTTCTTTACGGTTTTGACGAGGACGACACATCGTATCCTCTATTTCGTGCTGCCGTTGTCATTTTTCTTGATCATCTTTCGTGCTGAAACAGTCCGGATCGTTCTCGGGGCGGGAGCTTTCAACTGGGAAGACACAATCCTCACTTTCACTGTTCTTGGTTGGCTGTCAATTTCACTCTTTGCACAAAGCTTGATACCGTTGTTCGCGCGCGCCTTTTTTGCTCTCCAGGATACGAAGACACCGCTTTTTGCTGCCCTGTTTTCTGAGATTATCCATTTGGCCCTGATTCCCATTCTGTTGCCGCGCTTCGCCATTGCCGGCATCGCGATTGCTTTTTCCATTGGGACCATTATCAATATTGTCCTCCTCTACGGCGCTCTCCGTCGGCGCATGTTGGCTTGGCACGATTGGACGATCGTTGCCGGCGTGTTACGGATTGTCAGTATTTCACTTGTTGCAGCAGCGGTTGCCCAGTTCTCTAAAGGTATCTTTGCGTTAACCATTGGTCGACTGGATACCTTTGTTGAAGTTGCCACGAAACTCAGTGTCGGTGTACTGATTGGCATGGTGGTATATCTTGCACTCTCGGCCTATTTTGCATTGCCGGAGTATCTTCAACTCAAGCGTTTCATCTGGCAGCGTTTCCTGCGCCGACCTGAGACGATGGCTCTGGCTGAGGACCATCCAGAGCGAGGGGACTGGTAAGGGATGATACATTCAGGGGATAACAAAAAGCCGTTGCAAGTTTGCAAACGGCTGGTTGCGAGTAGTGAGCCCGCAGAATTGAGACATCAATCACCTTGATCCCAGGACAAGCCTGGAACGGGTGAGTGAGGATGTCGGGTGATAGACGCCTCACATCGTGGGATTGGCGGCAAGGTTATCCCCACCGTTTTTTCCGCCCCGCAGGAAGTGCATCTGTAGTTTCGCCAGAGCGTGTTTGTTGGCTCAGGTGAAGATATGTCACGTGGTGCCGCGACTGGAGAGAAATGCTCCAGCGGACTTCTACAGGCATCACAGAGAAGTAGATCGTTCATGCTATTTCCCTTCTTCAGTTTTGTGAATAAATGAACTGGCCTGGTGGAGAGCCAGTTTCTGTCCTGCACTCTGAGGCTACAGAACAGAGATCAACTCTTCACAGCAGGAAGGAGAGGTACAATAATTCACTCAGAAGGCAGGAAATGAGTATTAACAGGATAGTTGAATTGAGAAAATTGTCAATTTGGCATTCACGGAGGATAGAGCAAGTGACGTATATGATTGGGAGGGGACATGTCATCCCAAACAGTCTTTGCTCGCTTGCCCAAACGCGCTCATTCGGATAGGATGCGCTAGACAAGTATGGATCAATCTCGCATCCGAAATTTCTGTATTATCGCCCATATTGATCATGGGAAGTCAACTTTGGCTGATCGGCTGCTGGAGCTGACTTCGACGATTGAAAAACGCAAAATGAAGGAGCAGCTGCTCGATCAGATGGACCTGGAGCGTGAACGTGGCATCACCATCAAACTCCAACCAGTGCAAATGAAGTATGCGTTTCGAGGGAACGAGTACCACCTCAATCTCATTGATACTCCGGGGCATGTCGACTTTCACTATGAAGTATCGCGGTCCCTCGCGGCGGTAGAAGGAGCGATCCTCCTTGTTGATGCAACCAAGGGGGTCCAGGCCCAAACTTTGGCCAATCTCTATCTGGCGATTGAACAAGGACTTGAGATTATCCCGGTCGTGAATAAAATCGACTTGCCCAACGCTGAGGTTGAGAAAGCAAAGAAAGAAATTATCCATCTTATTGGTTGTGCTGAGGACGATATCCTTCTCGCATCTGGGAAGACGGGACTCGGGGTCCGTGAAGTTCTTGAGCGTGTCATCGAACGGGTTCCTGCACCGGCTGGTGATATTGATCGGCCGCTCCGAGCCCTTATTTTTGATTCAGTGTACGATACGTACAAAGGAGTAGTGGCATTTGTTCGTGTGGTTGATGGAACCGTGAAACGTGATGATGTGATCGCTCTTATCGGTACAGCCAAAACAAGTGTGACGGTTGAAGTTGGCCATTTTTCTCCAGCACTGACGCCACAGCTGGCGTTACGAGTCGGTGATATCGGGTATATTGCGACTGGACTGAAAGATGTCGCTCAGTGTCGAGTGGGCGATACGATTACGCTTGAGAATCGGAACCGTGACTCCGTTGGCGTGTTACCCTTGCCCGGGTATCGAGAGATTAAACCGGCTGTTTATGCGAGTCTCTATCCAACCGATGGCGAGGATTATGCTTTCATGCGCGATGCTTTGGACAAACTCAAGCTCAATGATGCGGCATTTACGTTTGAACCTGAGAGTAATCAGGCACTCGGTCGTGGATTTCGTTGCGGTTTTCTTGGTCTTCTCCATCTCGAGATCATTCAGGCGCGTCTCGAACGTGAATTCGAACTCGTGCCGACCATTACAACTCCGTCAGTGGTCTACGAGTTACAGCTTCATGGTCAAGCCGACCGGCTGCCGCTGTATTCGCCATCGGATATGCCGGATCCCGCTGGAATTGAGTCGATTTTTGAGCCATATGTCGCACTCTCCATCATCACACCGGGTGAGTATCTGGGCAACGTGATGCATCTGGCTCAGTCAATCCGTTCAGAATACAAGAATACTGAGTATATTGATGAAGGGAGGGTGATCATCTCTTTTGAGGCGCCGCTGATGGATGTCATCGTCAATTTTCATGATGAATTGAAAAGTGTTTCGTCGGGCTATGCATCGATGAATTATGAACCGATCGGTTACCGCGTGAGCGATGTCGTGAAACTTGATATTCTCGTAGCCGGTGAAAAGATCGAAGCATTTTCACGGATGGTTCCGGCCCGTCTCGCTCAACTGGAAGGGAAGAGAATCGTCGAGCGGCTCAAGAACGTCCTTCCGCGTCAGGCGTTTGCGGTCGCACTTCAGGCTGCGATCGGGGCCAAGGTCATCGCCCGCGAGACCATCTCGGCGTTTCGGAAAGACGTGACGGGCTATATGTATGGCGGTGACTTCAGCCGAAAGAAGAAGCTGCTTGAAAAGCAGAAGGCCGGTAAGAAACGGATGAAGGAAACCGGTCGTGTCACCATCCCGCCCAAAGCCTTTCTCGAAATTTTGAAGAACAAATAGAGGTAATAATGGACAGTCAGTCAGTATGCGGATTTGTACAGGACCTTGCACAGGTTCGATGAGACATACGAGAAGTTCGGTGTGTGGGTTGCACTTTACAGAATAGTGCTTCGTCTCAGTTGGGCTGAACACATTTGGCACTATCTGGCTTTGATTCTCTCTTTGCGGAAAGCTTGACTTCGGCTTGGGGTGTTCTTGAGGTATGCCGCCACGTTGTCATACCCCTTTGCTTTTTTTGCGGTGAGCGCCTAAAATGCAAAGGTAATCGTTGAGGCTATCGCTATGGCATTAGAGTTCACCAAAGATAATTTTGAGGCGGAGGTCGTGAAGAGCGAGCAGCCCGTGCTCGTAGATTTCTGGGCACCTTGGTGTGGTCCTTGTCAGATTATGGGACCAACCATTGATACACTGGCCAGTGAAATGACAACCGTGAAGATCGGCAAACTCAATGTCGACGAACACCCGGATATTGCTCAGGCCTATGGTGTGATGTCAATCCCGACACTGAAGATTTTTAAGGGCGGACAGGTAGTGAAAGAATTCGTTGGCGTTCAAGAAAAGGCTGCGCTTCAAGAAGCCCTGACGGCTCTCTAGATCGAGGGCGACGCATTCACTTCGGGAGATAAAAAAACATATGAAAATCCATAAAGAGCGTATCGATCTCAAAAGCACGACACAGATCGAATTTCTCGATATCACAGATCAGGTTCAGGAAATCGTCGATCGTTCAGGTATCCGCGAGGGTCAAGTGCTTGTTTATGTTCCGCACACGACGATGGGCGTTGCGATCAATCACAACGAACCAATGTTGCTCCAGGATTTCATGCGAATTCTCTACAAGGTGGTGCCGGTAGACGATCAGTATTCACACGATTTGTTTGAATTGCGCCGCGAGTCCAAGTCGGATGGTCGATCAAATGGCCATTCACACTGTAAGGCCATCCTCCTCGGCAACAGTGAAACAATTCCAGTCGAAAAGGGGAAGTTGCTTCTGACGGAGCGGCAGAACATCTTTGCGGTTGAATTTGACGGTGCGCGGGCGCGCGATGTCGTTATTCAGGTGATTGGTTACTAATTTCCTTCTCATGCGTTTATTTATCAAGATCGCAAAGGGCGTGGCGGTTGCGGCCGGGCTGGGAGTAGTTGTCATGGGGGCGTCAGCGGCTTACGTACTTCAACGGGTTGAGTCGGCTCGGGGGCGGGTTCAGGAAAATCAACGCTTCACTATCCAGCGTGGTGAAGGCGTTACTCAAGTGGCTGAACGCCTTGGCCAAGCCGGGATTATCGATGGACCGCTGACTTTTATTGTCTATGCGGTGAAGACAGGATTGTATAAAGAATTCCAGGTGGGTGAGTACAACCTTTCTGGCCAGTTATCAATCCCAGACATTATGCGGCGGTTCGCCGAAGGCAAGGTGGTGCCTGCAGGTGTGCGGGTTACTTTTCCAGAAGGCTGGACGATTGATGAGATGGCAAAACGGTTAACCGAAAATGGACTCGCTGGTGCGGATTTTTTGATGATTGCTAGCAAGCCCTTCCCGAAGTGGCGGGAGCGCTATGCCTTTCTCAAGGATTTGCCTGCGGATGCCAGTCTTGAGGGCTATCTTTTTCCGGACACCTATATTTTCCCCGTCCAGGCAACGGGTGAGTTAATCGTGAATGAGCTACTGAAGAATTTTGGCGAGAAGGCTGAACCGATTATCGCTGCTGAACGAGCACAGCGGGGACTCACGCTCCATCAAGTGTTGACACTCGCTTCGATTATCGAAGAAGAGGGAAAAACCGAAGATGATCGGAAGAATATCAGTGATGTGTTTCGGAAACGATTGGCTATCGGCCAGCCGCTACAGAGTGATGCAACAATCAATTATATCCACAAGTCTGCCAAGGATCAGCCAACGCTCACGGACCTCCAATCCACCTCACCGTATAACACTTATGTGTACGCGGGATTGCCACCAGGTCCGATTGGAAACCCTAGTCTCATGTCGCTCAAAGCGGCCCTGTACCCGACGGCCAATCCCTACTACTATTTTCTCATTGATACTCAAACGCGAGTAACGTATTTTGCTGAGGACTTTGAGGGTCATAGTCGGAATCGTGCGGCGCATGGACTCTAGCTTTATGTTATCCCGTCGACAGATTATTGGAATCATACTGCTCTTTGTTGTGACCGGGGTTGCGTATTTTGGTTTTGCGTCGGTTACGGATGCGGTTCTCGTTCCGGAATCAAGTGTTTTTCTCGTTCCGCTTGTCTGGTTTCTCCTCGCAATGACGTCGTTTTCGGTTGGCGCACTGCTCTGGCGTGAGCGATCATTTCAGATTGTAGTGAGCATCGTTATGTTCCTGCCAAGCTTTTTCTTTGCACCTACCTTGGTACACGCGGGGGTATGTATTGTCGCCGGACTGTGTCTCTTTGGTGGGCTCCTTCACATCGGGCGCGAACTTGCCGCTCGAATCGAAGTCTCGTTGTATCGGAGTGTGACGGTCAGTATCGCACCGGTTATTTTTGCCCTGTCGCTTGTTATCTCGAGTCAATACTATGCGCTCATCAGTCCGTTACCCTGGCAGCAGCTGGTACCGAGTTTTGACCTGGCTGAGGGAACGGGAGCATGGTTGCTGCGTCTGGCAGGCACGTTGTCACCCTCACTGGCTTCATTGCAGAACAGAAACCTTTCAGTAGATGATTTTTTTCGCGAAATGCGTCCGACGATTGAGGGGAGTGGTTCAGAAGCTCTCTTGGCGAATGGCATTGGGGAAGCGGTTCGTCAGGCTGAAGTGATGCGATCGAAACTACAGCTGTCGCGTTTACTGGGGCGGAATGTGAGCGGTGATGAGAGTATGAATACCATCTTGTCAGAAGTACTTCGGAAGAAGACGGTGGCCTTTGTATCCGGTGGTACCGCTGAACGAAGTACGGCTGTTCCATTTCTCCCTTATTTTCTTGCGGTGCTCTTGTTTTTTACGATTTATCCGATTGGAACACTTATGGTTTCGCCGGCTCTCGCCCTGGCGTCGATCATCTTCATTTTGCTTGTCAGAGGGGGGGCGGTCTCACTGAAGCGTGTTCCCAGAGAGCAGGAGACTATCGTATAGGACAGGCTTCGCTGAGCCTGAATTACCCAGGATAAAAGAAGGCATTACGCTCCGGGGTTGACAAGGCGCTGCTAGCACTCGATAATGACGAGTGCTAATACTTTTTATGGCCAAAGATTACTATTCAATTTTGGGCGTGTCCAAGGGTGCGAGTCAGGAGGATATCAAGAAAGCATATCGAAAGCTCGCGCATACACACCACCCTGATAAAAAAGGCGGGAATGAGGCCGCGTTCAAAGAGATCAACGAGGCATACACTATCCTCGGCGATCCGGAGAAGCGTCGGCAGTACGACCAATTTGGCCAGGCGTTTTCTGGTGCCGGGGGCAACTCGCCTGGTCAGGGTTTCGGCGGTTTTGATTTTTCAAATTTTGGCAGCCAAGGATTCAATTTTGGCGGGACAAACATGGAGGACCTCTTTTCGGATCTTTTTACTGGAGGTAGTTCGCGTTCTCGGTCGCGTCGTGGTGCGGACATTCAGGTTGACGTGGTGATTAGTTTCGAAGAGATGGTACGTGGAGTTACGCGCTCGGTTCGATTGAGGAAATTTGCGCGTTGTGATGCGTGTCATGGATCAGGCGGGGCACCAGGATCGAGAGAGGATGTCTGTCCAGAATGCCACGGGCAGGGTTCCATTATGAAAACAGTAAATACTATTCTCGGGGCATTTACCCAGTCGGCACCGTGTGGTCGGTGTCATACGTCGGGACGAATATTTAGCGAAGTGTGTCAGTCCTGTCATGGAGAAGGTCGAATGCAGAAGGAAGTTTCGCGCGATATCACTATCCCTGAGGGGATCGAGGATGGGCAGGCACTCTCTCTCTCGGGAGAGGGAACAGCGGGTGAACATGGCGCTCCGGCCGGTGATCTTTATGTCGTTGTTCATGTGAAAGCGCATCCGAAATTCAATCGGCGAGGTGATGATATTGTTTCAGACCAGGTGTTACGTTTCGATCAATTTGCTCTCGGTGACAAGGTCCCAGTGGAGACTATTGAAGGTGAAGTTATGATGAAGATTCCGGCTGGGACGCAGCCAGGAGAAGTATTCCGAATTCGAGGCAAAGGCATTCCCAAACTCGGTCGTTTTGGGCGTGGCGACCATTTGGTCAAGACGATCATTGAGATCCCTCGTCACCTTTCAAGTGAGATGAAACACGCTGTTGAGGCGCTCCGTGAGACGGGGAATCGCTAGCTGCTTCTTTGGGTGGTGAGGTATACTACAGTAAACTCTTATTGTATTGATTATGAGCAATGACGAAACGAGAATTCTACTCATCGACGACGATGCTGAAACGCGCGATATCTATGCTCAGTTCTTGCGTGATTCGGGTTTTATCGTTGATGAAGCGGAAAACGGTCTCGCTGGGTTGCAGATGATGGAGAAGACAAAGCCTGATCTCATTCTGAGTGGTATCATCATGCCAAAAATGGATGGGTTCACTTTGGTTCAAACACTGAAACAGAATGTTGAGACGTCCAAGATCCCAATCGTGTTTCTATCCCATCTCGGTCGACAAGAGGATGAATCAAGATCGAAAGAACTCGGAGTCGACGACTTCATTGTGCGGGATACGACCCCATTGAAAGAGGTTGTGGTCCGCGTTCGGGCGCTGCTCTCCGCGGTCGAGTACATCGTTGCTGTTGATCCGACGAGTTTCGATGCTCAGCGTTTTGCATTAGACATGGGTTTGCCTGAGAATTTTGTCAGTTCGGAGGGGGTGCATGGTCGTTATGCGATTCGTCTGCGCATCACCGATGCCGGTCGAAAGCGTTTCAGCGGAGAGATCATCAGCATCTAGACATGGAACGTGCTTGGAAAGAGAAATTTGGCTATGTGCGATTCACGGCCCCAGCGGGGCCGTCTTCTATTACTCGGCATTTGCTCCGTCAACGCGGTATCGCAGGGCAAGAGGTGGAACGCTTTATCTCACCGGACTATGATCGCGATCTGTTTGACCCGTTCCTTTTCCAGGATATGGAAAAAGTCGTGACGCGTCTTGATATGGCGCGGAAAAATGGTGAACGGGTTGGGATTTTGGGGGACTTTGACGCCGACGGTGTGACTTCCAGTGTGATTATGCGTGAAGCCTTGGCGGCACTCGGTATTGAATCGGTCGTCCATATCCCGCACAAGCTCAATGAGGGTCACGGGTTGAGCCAGGTGGCAGTCACTCGTTTTTATGATGCGGGTGTTCGGATTATTCTCACGCTTGATTGTGGGATGATGAATCATGCTGAAATCGCCTCGGCCTTGGCCCTTGGGATGGAGACAATTGTCATCGACCATCACCATGTGCCTGCCATACTCCCACCAGCTTATGCGATCATCAATCCAAAAATTCCGACGGACACATACCCTTTCCGTGACCTGTGTGGAGCAGGGACTTCCTTCAAAGTCGCTACGGCGCTCTATCGGCGGTTGTTACCGGATCGAGTGGATGAACTCAAGTGGTTGCTTGATATCACGGCCATTGGTACGGTCGCGGATGTTATGCCGCTCCTCGGAGAAAACCGGGTCCTCGTGAAGTATGGTCTCATTGTTCTCCAGAAAACCCGTCGTCTTGGTTTGCGTGAGATGTATGCGGTCGGTCGTATTCCGATTGATGACGCACATTCTCCTGATGCTCGGATGATTGCGTTTCAAATTGCTCCGCGCATCAATGCGGCCTCCCGGATGGCGCATGCCGAGATTGCTCATGAGCTGCTCTTTACCTCGGATCAGGTGCGTGCTCGTATTTTGGCGCTCGAACTGGAGAGTTATAATGTGGCGCGGCAGAAAGTGAGTCAGACTGCCGCAGAAAAAGTTCGTGCAATTGCAGAGCGGGAATTTCAGAATGAGAAATTCGTTATTGCTGCTGGTCCAGAGTTTCCGCTCGGTGTTGTTGGTCTTGTCGCGGGGAAAGTGGCTCATGAAATTGGCAAACCAACCGGTGTTTTTCAACGTGGCGAAGTGACAAGCACGGGATCATTTCGGAGCATTGCAGGCTTCAATATCATTGATGCTTTGGAGGAGTGTGCAGATCTTTTTGAGAAATACGGTGGACATGAACAAGCGGCGGGTCTGACTATTCGGAATGACCGCTTCGATGTGTTCCTCGAGCGGTTCGGCACAATCGTTCGACAGCGACTACAAGGAGTGGAAACTGTGCCGGAACTTCTGATTGACGCCGAGCTTCATCCTGGCGACCTCTCACTCGAACTGGTGAGTGAGATGGAGAGCCTTTCACCTTTTGGCGAGGGAAATCCGGAACCGGTTTTCAAATTGTCTGGATTCGAAGTGCGGCAGGCGCGAACGGTTGGCAAGGAAGGGAAACATTGGAAACTGACCCTCGGACATCCAGATCATTCACAAGTCATCGACGCCGTTGGTTGGTCATTGGTATCGTCTTTCCCTGACTGCAGACCGGGCCAAAGGCTCTCTATCGTCTGCCAGGTTGAAGAGAACGCATGGAACGGCCGATTAGCTTTGCAGCTGAAATTACTTGACATTAAACCACTCTACGTTCATTGACAGTGCGGTTGTATTTCGGTAGGGTGGGCGTAGTTCTTCTGGGCTTTGGCCCCAACCATTTCAAGGAGTGAGAGAATGCAATTCCGAGTTATACAGGGTGGTGGCGGTGCTCTCGCCCTCTATTCTGATCCGTTGAACCGGAGCGTTCCGCCACTGATTCTTGGTGGTTCCCAAGAGACAATGGTGCCGCTCTTCCCGGGGTTTGTCGGCCAATTGTGTGGGGTGACGGTCTCTGAGATACCCCCGTATTATCCGGAGCATGTTTCCCGTGGCCCAATAAGTCATCTCATTGAAGTAGTGAGGCGACCGCAGCGCGCGCAGGTATTGGTTGGTCGCCTCGCGTCTGATTGGACCAGTGTTCCGATGGTCGACCTGGGCTTCCAGTGGCTGAGTGGCCAGCGGAGAGTAGAACTCTCGCGGGTGGTGCTGGATCAGCTGCTTCATCGGGTGATTGAGGAGTCGGGAGTGTGCATGTCGGTCACGCTGAGCCTTGGGACGGAGCAGGTTCTGGGTGTGTTGGACGAGATTGTCAGAAATGATGAATCCGAAAGAGACGTCGAAGAGATTGTCGCAGCGATACTGAAGCTGGATGTATCTCCATCGGCGTTGTCACACTGTGCGCCCTTGATATCCACACTGATTCCTCACGTGATTGCTACAGCCAAGCGTCGCCTGACTGAATTGGGCGATGCACAAAGGGAAATGGCTGCCGCTCAAGCAGCAGCCAGACAACTGTACGAAAAAAATTGTGCTACAATCATCGGTCAGCGGATGATGAAGGAAGCGCTGGGCTGTTTGTACGAACAATGGCAGCGACGCCATGGCTTGTCGGAGTGAGCAGCCGCTGATCGTCCATACGGCGCAAACTATATAAGACTTCTCATGGAAACCTCGGTGGGAAGTCTTTTCTTTTGGTTCAACTCTTCCTCTGATATACTGTTAGCATGCAGCCGATTATCCTGTATACAGATGGCGGTTCGCGGGGTAATCCGGGACCGGCAGCACTTGGAGTGTATATCGAGACGCTGGGAAAGCGCTACGGTGAGTTTCTCGGTATTCGAACGAATAATGAGGCTGAGTATGCAGCGATTGTTTCTGCCTTGAAGAAGGTGAAGGCACTGCTCGGTAAGGCAAAGGCGAAAGGCGCGAATATCGAATGTCGCATGGACTCGCAGCTTGCCTGCCGACAGCTCAATCATGAGTACAAGATTGAGAACGCAAAGCTTCAGCCGTACTTTCTCGAAATTTGGAATCTAGTGCTCGATTTTCATTCCGTGACCTTCAGACATGTGCCGAGAGAGGAAAATACTGTGGCTGATGCTGAGGCTAATCGAGCGATGGATGAGCAGGGAAAGAAAGGCTTGTTCTGAAGACAGTGGTTCTGTAATGTACTGGTGAACCTGTATCAAGTATGGTAACCAAGAAACGAATTATTTTTATCGTCATCGGTATTCTTCTTATCGGCGGCGGATATTACTATTTTCAAGTCCGGGATACCAGCATTTCAGTTCAGACGGAAACCGTGAAGCGGGGAGATGTATCTGAGACGGTGAGTGTTACCGGTGAGCTTATTCCGGAGGAGTACGCTGATCTCTCCTTTCTGTCGGCTGGAACGATTGATGTGCTGTACGTGAAGATCGGAGATCAGGTTGAGGCGGGTGCTAGAATTGCTTCTTTGGATCGAGCGGTACTGTATTCCCAATTGCAAGAGGCGCGGACTGCTGCTCGTATTGCCGAACAGGCAGAACAACTCATTCAACGCAAACGCCTGTCTCCGGCGCCGGAAGAGCGCAAGGCAAAAAAGCTAGCATCCGAACAGGCTCGCGAACGGGTTCGGACACTGGAACTTCAAATAAAAGAGAATGTGTTGTCGGCTCCAATGAACGGGAGCATTTCAAAATTTGATGCGCGGCTGGGCGAGGTGGTGACGCCTGGTCAGACCATTGCGCGAGTTATCAAACCTGGGGCGTATGTGCTGGAATCGCGGATTCCAGAATCTGATATTGCCAAAATTTCTCTCGGCATGAAGGCGGTGATCACGTTTGATGCGTTGTCATCAGATGATATTTTTGAGGGTGAAGTGGTGCAGATTGATCCGGCTGCAACCGTGGTGCAGGATGTGGTTTCATACAAGGTGCAGTTTCGGTTGGCTCGGAATGAAGATCGTTTACGAGAAGGAATGACGGGGAATATTGATATTCAAACCGCTATTCGACAGAATGTGCTTTGGGTACCGTTTCGTGCGCTGACGAAAGAGGGGACGAAAACGTTCGCTCAAGTGAAACAAGCTGATCAGACCTTCAAAAGGATGGAGGTCACCACTGGGCTTGAGGGTGATGACGGCACGATTGAGGTGAGATCTGGATTGAAAGAAGGGGACGAGGTGACGATTGGTTCCACTCAGGCGAAATAATGATAATGGATTCCCACATGGCTTTGATACAAGTACGGGGTTTGGCGAAGACGTATGAAAGCGATGGAGTGGCGACACGCGCGTTGAGAGGGGCAGATTTTTCTATTGCCAAAGGTGAATTCCTGGCTATTATGGGACCTTCCGGATCAGGGAAGTCAACCTTGATGCAAGTCCTTGGTTTACTCGACCGGGCAACGGGCGGGGAGTATTTCTTGGATGGTAGGGATGTGACAAAGTTCTCGGATGATGAGTTGGCCCGTCTGCGGAATAAGCAAATCGGGTTTATATTTCAAGCTTTCAATTTGCTGCCGAAAACTACGGTTTCAGAAAATGTTGAACTCCCCCTTTTATATGATGATGTGACTGATACCTCGAATCAATCGCGGGTCGCGGCAGCTCTGAAGGCAGTGGATATGACCCACCGAGCGAATTATCTGTCGAATCAGCTTTCTGGTGGCGAAAAACAACGGGTGGCCATTGCCCGCGCTTTGGTCAACGATCCTTCTATTATTTTTGCGGATGAACCGACGGGGAACTTGGACTCTAAAGCAGGACTTCAGGTGATGGCTATTCTCCAGCAACTGAATGAGGGAGGCCGGACCATCATCCTCGTTACGCATGAAACAGCGACAGCTGAACACGCAAAGCGTATCCTCCGCATGGTGGATGGCGAGATCGTGGCTGATGAGGCGGTACAAAATCGCCGGATTGCCAAGAGTGAAGCCACTCTGCTCAAGTAGTCACAACGAGTGGCGGGTATCTTGGCGATTTCCAAACAGGAATATATGAAAATATCGGACCCGATCAAAGTCACCTATCGATCGTTGATGGCATCCAAGCTCCGCTTTTTTTTAACCGTGCTTGGAGTGGTGATTGGTGTTGCGGCAGTGATTATGGTGATGGCCATTGGAGCAAGCGCACAGAAACTAGTGCTGTCACAAATCGAGAGTGTGGGATCAAATCTGGTTGGTATTTTGCCGGGGGCCTCTGAGGAAAAGGGACCACCGGCATCAGCGCTGGGGATTGTCACAACCACATTCAAAAATGATGACCTAAAGGCACTTCGAGAGCGACGCAATGTACCACATCTGGCCGCGATATCGGGGTATGTCAGCGGTTCAGCGACGATAGAATCAGATACGGAGTCCTTTGAAGCAAGTTTCCAGGGAGTATCTCCAGATTTGATAGCCGTAGAAAATATCCGAGTGGCGCAGGGCCGTTTCTTTTTCCCTGAAGAGGAAAATGACCTCTCGCGAATTGTGGTGTTGGGAGCCACTCGGGCAACAGATCTTTTCCCCGGGAAAAATCCGATTGGTGAAATTGTGACTATCAAGAAAAATCCTTTTAAGGTGATCGGTGTTTTGGAGGAACGGGGGTCAGCCACATTTTCGAATCCTGATGTGCTTGTGTATGTCCCCTTGGGGACGGCTCAGAAGGTGCTTCTCGGCGTGGATTACCTCAACTTGGCACGTGGTAAGGTCGACGATCCTGCCAATATTGAACGGACAATAGCAGATATCACGCTGCTTTTGCGTAAGCGGCACAACCTTGAGGATAATGAAGAATCTGATTTTTCCGTTCGGAGTACGAAAGCCGCTATCGGAATTTTGACCACTATCACCGATGTCTTGCGATATTTTCTGATCGCGATCGCATCCATTTCTCTGTTGGTGGGAGGCATCGGGATTATGAATTCGATGCTCATCTCTGTTTCGCAGCGGATTCGCGAAATTGGTTTGCGGAAAGCTTTGGGAGCGCGACCGGTTCATATTATCACTCAGTTTCTGATTGAGTCGTCCGTGATTACTCTCGTTGGAGGCTGTATCGGTATTGTCTTTGGTATCTGCATTGCCTATCTCGCTGCCCTTGTTATCCCTTATCTTGGATATGAGTGGCAATTTTTGATCCCGCTCTTCTCAGTGATCATCGGTTTTACCGTTTCTTTGGTTATTGGAATTACGTTTGGTTTGTATCCAGCTCTCAAAGCTTCCAAAGTGAGCCCGATGGAGGCATTACGCTATGAATAGCTATGAATAAAAGACTTTTCACTCCGTTTTTGTTTGCGATTCGTACTATTCGTACCCATAGGGCGCGGACGGCACTGGCTTTGTTGGGAGTGGTGATTGGGGTATTTGCGGTTGTTGTGGTGACAGCGCTGGGTGAAGGAGTAAAGAGTTATATTTTGGGTCAAGTTGAAAGCTTTGGTTCAAATCTCATCCAAATTGAAGTAAAAATCCCCAATACTACAGCGATGTCGAGTGAAAATGCCTCGGGTCGAGCGCTTGGGACGCAAATCACCACTCTCACCACTAAAGATGGGGAAGCAATAGAGAAAATAGCGAATGTGGATGCTGTCTACGCGGGGACGATCGGCCAGGAACGGGCTACCTATGGTTCAGTTGGCAAACGGATTTCTTTATTTGGGACAGGCCCGGATGTTGCGCTCGTTGATCAGAACCTCAAGTTGGCAAGCGGAAGATTTTTCACCGACCAGGAAGATGCTAGCCTCGCTCAAGTAGCCGTTTTGGGGAGCGATATAAAGGAAACTTTTTTTGGGTCAAGTGATGCCGTGGGGCAGTACATTTCCTTGAGAGGCGAGAAGTATCGGGTGATTGGAGTGCTCGAGTCCCGAGGCGCGGTTGCATTTCTTAACTTTGATACTTTTACCTATGTGCCGGTGCAGACGTTGCAGAAGAAACTTCTGGGAGTGAATTATGTTCAATTCATTTCGGTCAAGATGAAAGATGCTGCGCGTGAAGTGGAAACAGTTGCGGATATTGTTGCGGTTCTTCGGAAACGGCATGATATCTCGGATCCCGATAAAGATGATTTTTCGGTGACTTCAACAAAAGAGACACAAGAGACATTTAGTGAGGTACTGGGATCGCTTACAATACTCCTGTTAGCCCTCACTTCAATTTCCCTGGTTGTCGGTGGGGTTGGGATCATGAATGTGATGTACGTCTCGGTCAGCGAGCGGACATCGGAAATCGGTTTGCGGAAAGCTGTTGGGGCGACTTCAAGGAGTATCCTTCAACAGTTCCTATTTGAAGCGCTGATCATTACGTTGCTTGGCGGCATCATTGGCATTCTGTTGGGGATACTGTTGACGCTTGCATTGGGCTATATTTTTGCCTTTTTCGGTTTTCCTCTCCCACTTTCTTTTTCCTTCCAGTCGTTCCTTCTGGGGATAGGGTTTTCTACTTCGGTGGGTATCATCTTTGGGTTGGCACCCGCATACCGGGCCTCAGAACTCACTCCGATGGAAGCGCTCCGGAGAGACTAGCTTCCATTGGGGTAATAGATCTTCAAGAGATCAGTGGCGGTTGTGGGTTTGAAGAGGAGATTATCACTGCCTTTTTCTTTTGAGTATTTGAACGTCATTCCACCATCGACGATACGGACCTCGACATCGCTCTGGCGTTTTTTCTTGGCTTTGGCCTCGGATAACTTTTTCCCGGTCTTTTTGTCATAGTAGACAATTTTCGGTTCATCAAAAGCGATTTCACCGGTTGTCACCCCATCACGTTCAGTCGTATTCGTGTATGGAGAGAACGGCTGCGGTGGATAGCGGTCGATGAGGACATCCATCATTTCTCGCCACATCGGTGCGGCCATGTAAATACCATCAGCTCCTTCTTCCATGGCGGTGTTGTCATTGTTGCCGGTCCAGACACCGAGTGCGACGTCACGAGTATAGCCGACGGTCCATGCGTCACGGAAGTTTTGAGTAGTACCGGTTTTGGCAGCGACGCCCGTTCCGGATGGGAACGCAATCGGACTAGAGGCACCAAAGACAGGAGTGCGAGCCGCATTATCCGAAAGAATCGAGCTAATCGCTTTCGTGACGCTGGCGCTGACAACTTGGTCTGAATGAGTAATTCGCTTATAGACTTCTCGATTTTCGCGATCCACAATACGCAAGATACCGTCCGTTGGGACACGTTTCCCTTCTTGACCGAAAACCCCGAAAGCACTGGTCAAGTCGACGAGTTTCACTTCGGCGCCGCCAAGGACGAGGGCCAGTCCATAACGACTCGGTTCAGTCAAGGTGGTGATTCCCATTGCGGTTGCGAGAGCAATCGTGTCGGGTATGCCTGCGAGATAGAGCGTCGAAACTGCCGGGATATTGAGAGATTGAGAGAGGGCTGCTCGCATCGTTATCAGGCCCCGGAAACGACCGTCGTAGTTGCTTGGAATATAATCGGTTCCAGTGCCGTCAGCACCGAAGTTTATTGGGACATCATATATTCGTGTTTCTGGTGTAAACCCTTTTGAAAATGCGGTGGCGTATGCGAACGGCTTGAAAGTTGATCCAGGTTGACGTTTCTCAATAGCCACATTGACTTGGCCGTCGATCTTCGGATCGAAATAATCACGACTACCAACCATGGCGAGGATTTCGCCGTTTTGAGGAGTAAGGGCGACCAAAGCTCCATTGGATGCTCCACGGGAGAGGTTGCGCTTTACTCCGGCAGCCACGATTGATTCGGCTTGGTGTTGAAGTTCAAGATCGATGGATGTGTAGACATCATATCCCTCAGTCTCAAGCGCCTCTTGACCATATTCTTTTTTGAGACGATCAAGAATATAAAACACAAAGTGAGGTGCCTGAATTTTCCTTTCGAGAGGAACAATCTTATCCAGTGTTTTGGCCTGGAGGGCGGTCTCCATACTGGATGGAGAGAGAGTACTGAGATCACCCATCTTACGTAAAATAGAATCTTTCCTCGCAATAAGTCCTTTCTGGTTTTTTCCGTAGGGTGAATAGAGAGTGGGTGCATTCGGCAAGGCAGCGAGGAGCGCAGCTTCATCAAGCGTGAGTTCGGTCGCCTTCTTCCCAAAGAATGTTTGAGCGGCAGCCTCTATCCCGTAAGCGTTGGATCCGTAGGGGACAGTATTGAGATAGAGATCAAGAATCTCTTCTTTTGAAAGGGATTTTTCAATTTTGATAGCCAGGATGATTTCGCGCACCTTGCGTACCCAGGTTTTTTCACGCGTGAGGAAGAGAGCTCGGGCAAGCTGCTGTGTAATGGTCGATGCGCCCTGCGAGATACCCTGATTACGGACATTGACGATGGCCGCTCGGAGAACTGCGAGGACATCAATACCGGGGTGAGTGAAGAAGTGAGCGTCTTCCGCAGCGACGGTCGCTTGTCTCACGGATTCGGGTATTTCAGCGTGAGGGATAACTCGTCGGTTTTCTTCTCCATGGACTGCATAGAGAATTTCTTTTCCCGTCCGGTCATACAGGAGTGTCGTTTCTTTCAATGGGTGCTTATCCAGAGCCAGCGTTTCGGCTGCATCAAAATAATAAATAGTAAATCCTCCAACGACGAGACCGAGGGTGAGGACGAGGACGATCCAGGTTGTCTGGCGAGCAAGCCACTGGAGGAGTGAAAAGACTTTGGGCATGGATGTATTATACGGTATACTGCCGGTCTCACGCGCATTGCGTGAAAAAGCAGTGAATCTGTTTTTGGCTGCTTTGTCAATATGCCGCTTTCCCTGTAGTCTGAAAATATATGCGCTTACCAGTCAACAAATTACTGTGTCAAGTATTGGGGTTCGTTGGTTTTCCAGTCATCTGGGAAGTGTCGGTTGGCTGTGTGCTTTTTCGTTTGGCTCACGATGGGACGCGCGAATATTTGATTCTCCAGTATCCCAGTGGTCATTTTGATTTTCCCAAGGGTCATATTGAAGCGGGTGAGACAGAAGAAGATACTCTCCGGCGGGAAACAGAAGAGGAAACGGGGATAAAAAATATTGATGTATACCCTGAACGTGTCAGCATTCGTTACTTCTATCGGGCCCGTGGTACCGAATATGAGCGTCGGGTCCGTGAAGGTCGTGGCACGTGGATATTCAAAGTGGTACATTTCTATCCGGCTCAGACACTGCCGACAACTGAAGTAGTGATTTCCCATGAGCACATCGGTTTTCTTTGGCTTCCGTTTGAATCTGCATTAGCGAAAGTAACCTTCCATAACGCGAAACGAGTGCTTGAATCGACGGAAAAATACCTGCGCCGACGAGATGCCTAACTTCCCCTTTGAGTGGGAGTCTGCTATTGTGGTTCATTCGCTTATGCTCTCTGTCCAACGAATCAGAAAGAGTTTTGGGACACGCCGCCTCCTCCACGAGGTTTCTTTTCGCTTGATTGCCGGGCGGAGAATGGCTCTCGTCGGGGAAAACGGAACCGGAAAATCAACATTACTGAAAATTATTGCTGGACTTGAGTCCGCGGACCGCGGAACAGTGTCTCTTTCCAGGGGGTGGCTGGTCGGTTACCTGCCTCAGGAAACCATGGTTGAGGGGAGTGAAACTGCAATGCAATTCCTCCGAAAGGAGACGGGGATCAGCGCATTGGAAGCCAAGATGGAAGCGCTCGAACCATATCTTGATCAGCCGGAACAATTGGCTGAGTATGAACGGTTGACCGAGCATTTTAAACGCCTCGGCGGCTATGCTTTTCTCGATCGTTCGCGAGGTATTCTGGATGGTCTGGCCCTTGAGAGTCTTGACCTCCATCGATCGTTGTCAACATTTTCTGGCGGGGAAAAACGCAAGCTCGCCCTTGCGGCCGTCCTGCTCTCGGGCGTGGATCTCCTCCTCCTGGATGAGCCGACAAATAATCTCGATCTGGTTGCGCTGCTTTGGCTTGAAGCCTATCTCGTTCGATCTGGCGTAACCGTGCTTGTTGCATCGCATGACAGAATGTTTCTCGACCGGGTTGTGGATCGCGTTCTCGCTATCGATCCGGTGAAACATAGCGCGGTCTTGTACAACGGGAACTGGTCTGTTTATGCCGAGACGAAGGCACATGTATTTCGGCGCTCAAAAGAGTTATATGGTGCTCAGGAGCGGGAGCGGGAGCGCGTGACTGCTTCAGCACAGGAGAAAATTCATTGGGTGGATGTAACGAAAAAAAAACGAGGTCCCGATCGTGATAAGCTAGCTGCCAATTATAAGAAGGAACGAGCGATAAAAAAGTTTTCGGGTGCAGCTAAATCACTTGAGGGACGACTGGATCGGCTCAATGAACACGAGAAACCGTTTGAGCGTTCCCCTTTGGAATTTACGCTTGTTCCAGGAGTCAAGACTGTACCTCCAGCGATCACGCTCTCGCGGGTTTCTATCGGTTATGACAAGCATAATCCAGTGGTACGCGGTCTAAGCCTTCGGTTACCGTTTCGCTCGCGCACGGCGCTGCTTGGATCAAACGGTGCGGGAAAGACAACATTGATAAAAACGATTGCCGGCTTGGTTCCACCTTTGGCTGGAACGGTGCGGGTGGGCAAGGGCGCAATCTTTGGGGATATTTTGCAGGAGGGAGAAGGGTTGCCACTCAAAGAAACAGCCCTCACGTATTTTGCGAAACGTTTTCGATTATATGAACGGAGCGAAGTGCTGGTATTACTTTCGCGGTTTGGTTTTGTACCGGATGAGGCGAGTGTACCAATAGGTCGCCTGAGTCCAGGCGAACGAGTGCGTTTGGTTCTCGCTTCGCTGGTGTATCGCGGAGCCAATATCCTGATTCTCGATGAACCAACCAATCATCTAGACCTCGAAGCAATTGAAGCACTGGAGGATGCGTTAGCGGTGTACCCCGGGACCATTATCCTCATTACTCACGATCGGACATTTCTCTCACATCTGTCACTCGATCGAGCTTTCCTGCTCGCAGACAAATCACTCATTCCCATTCCTGACTATACAGTTTACGCAAAGCGACTTGACCGAGAGGCAAAACGTCGACTGAAACGACTTGAGGAACGCTTAGGGCGGGGTACACATGGACGAAGATCGACCTGATACCTGGATTTTTCACCTCGTTTGAACACGAGTGTAGTGGCTTGCCTAGGCCTTTTTCTTGAGATATACTGACGAACATATGAATGCTATCAAGAAGATCCGTTATCAATTTGTCGGGGTTATTCTCCTGGCATTCGGGACGGGAGTCATTGCCTATCCAGGACTTGTCGCCTTTGCCCCTCCTGCTCTGCGCTTTTTTGAACAGATACAAATGAATCTGGGTTTGGATCTGCAAGGCGGGATTCATCTCGAGTATGCCGCAGATACATCAGGTCTCACGGCAAGTAAAAAGGATGATGCCCTCCAGGCCGCAGTCGATGTCATCGAGCGACGTGTCAATGCGTTTGGTGTCGGTGAGCCAGTCGTCCAATTGTCGCGATCGGGATCTGAGAGTCGCATTATCGTTGAACTTCCAGGAGTCAAAGATATTGAGCAGGCGAAATCGATGATCAAGGAGACACCATTCCTTGAATTTCGAGAGCTTGCTGGGCCAGAAGCGCAGGCGCAGATCGATGCGGCGAACACACAATCAAAAGATACCGCAGAGAGGATTCTCGAGAATGCCGTGGGGGGGAGTAATTTTGCTGAATTGGTTCGGACCTGGAGTCGCGATCCAGGAGCGAAAGAGAATAATGGTGAATTGGGATTCGCCAAGCAGGGGAGTTATGTGCCGGAATTTGACGCGGTTGCTTTTGATCCAAATTTTGCTACAGGCACTGTTCATCCTGCGCTCGTGGAAACAACGTTTGGCTGGCATATCCTCAAAAAACTCGATGAGCGTGGTGAGGGTGATAGTCGTGAGGTGAATGTGTCACATATTCTTTTTCCGAAATATGCGCTTGAGGATTTTCCCCAGCTACGTTTCAAAGCAACTGGACTCACAGGGAAAAACTTGAAAGATGTCTTTGTTGACTATCAATCTCAGGGTGTTGGATCACCTCAAATTGCTCTGCGATTTGATGATGAAGGAGCAAAGCTTTTTGCCGATATTACGGCCCGGAATATCGGTAAACCGGTTGCGATATTTATCGATAATGAGGTAGTCAGTCAGCCGACAGTTCAGGCAGAAATCCGAGATGGTCAAGCGGTGATTACCGGTAATTTCACCATGGCACAAGCAAATGCGGAAGTGAAGCGTTTCAATGAAGGCGCCTTGCCAGTGCCAATTACCCTTGATGCGCAACAGTCGATCGACGCTTCTCTCGGTCAATCGGCGCTCGATCAGAGTGTGCGTGCCGGCATTCTCGGCCTGACCGCAGTGTCAGTCTTTATGCTGCTCTTTTATCGTTTCCTTGGTTTTATTGCCGTGCTGGCCTTGCTATTGTATTCAGCAATGCTCCTCGCGCTCTTTAAGTTGTCTACCTTCACGCCGTTTCCAATCACGCTGACGCTTTCGGGAATTGCGGGGTTCATCCTGTCCATTGGTATCGCTGTTGATGCTAATGTGCTCATCTTTGAACGTACCCGCGAAGAGCTCTCGTTCGGCAAAACGATGCGGAAAGCACTTCACGAAGGTTTTCGTCGTGCCTGGCCATCGATTCGAGACGGTCATCTCTCAACGCTCATTACGACGGTTATTCTCATTGGGATGGGGACGGGCTTCGTAAAGGGCTTTGCCATTATCCTGGCGCTTGGTGTCCTTCTCTCCCTTTTCACCGCCGTCGTACTTGTGAGGATTATGGTGAATTTCCTGTTTGCAGAATGGATGGAAAAACATCCGTGGGTTCTAGTCACACCGAAAAAGTCTGATTCTTCAAAAGCATAATTCTATGCAACTCAATATCATTCAGAAACGGAAGTATGCATACGCCTTTTCGATCTTGCTGACGGGGGCTGCAATAGGGTG
Organism: uncultured Bdellovibrionales bacterium; assembly: GCA_964385515.1. Classification (GTDB taxonomy): domain Bacteria; phylum Patescibacteriota; class Minisyncoccia; order Moranbacterales; family UBA1568; genus SSEF01. Next base: position 21,443 of record CAYLPD010000002.1, on the reverse strand, counting down.
TATCATTTTCTACGGTCTCCGCCTCGGTATTGATTTCAAAGGCGGGACGCTCATGGAAGTTCGTTTTTCTGATTCATTGGTGCCGACCATTGACACGGTTCGGGAGAAGTTGGGAGAGATCGACTTACAGAGTTTAACCCTCCAGCCTACGGGTGAGCGGGGAATGTTTGTTCGCTATCTTGCATCCGATGAGACGACAAACGGACAAGTACTGGCTGCATTGAAGAATCTTGATCCTCAGGTTGAACAATTGCGCGTTGATTTCATCGGTGCGTCAGTTTCAAGTCAGATGCAGAAACAGGCCTTTACCGGGACATTGCTTGCCCTCCTCGGTATTGCGCTCTACATCGCCTGGGCGTTTCGGCGCGTCGCCTATCCTGTGACGAGCTGGGAATACGGTGCGGGGGCCATCATTGCGCTCGCTCATGACATCGTTATTACTATCGGAGTTTTTAGTCTCCTCGGACATTTTTATGGTGTCGAAGTTGGCGTGCCTTTTATTGCAGCGCTTCTCACCATTCTTGGCTATTCGGTGAATGACACGATCGTTGTCTACGACCGGGTGCGTGAGAATCTCCTGCGTTCTCGGACTGGGACTGATTTTGAACAGATCGTGAATCGCTCACTCAATGAGACACTCGTCCGTTCGGTGAATACCTCACTTACGGTCATCATCGTCCTCATCGCCGTTGCAATTTGGGGCGGCGAGAGCGTGCGTTGGTTCGCAGTTGCACTCCTGGTGGGCGTCGGATTCGGCACGTACTCGTCGATTTTTGTTGCCTCAGCCCTTCTGGTTTCTCGGTTCAAGATGAAGTTCTCAGGTAAAACTAAGGTATAAAACTATGCAACTGAATCCGTTTAAGAAAAAAGATACGAAAGCCCTTGAGGAGCAACAGAAACTGGAGGCGCAGTTGGAGGCGATGCCGGGTGCCAAGGATATGAACATGTTTCAGCGTTTCGCGATGAAGCGTGTCCTGAAGATGTCACCCGAAGAGCGTCAGAAAGTCATGCAGAAGGCAATGACACCAAAGAACATCGAAAAGCATAAGGGCGAGATTCTCGCGCAGCTCGACGCGATGAAGAAAGCGGGACAAATGTCGGACGATCAGTACCGGCTCGCGAAACGCAAACTCGGACTCTAGACTGTATGGGAAAACATCTCCCAACTAATATTTTGGCTTCGTACTTGGTACTTAAGAAAGACGGCAAAGTACTTCTAGTTAAACGTCAAAATAGCGGCTACTGCGATGGGCAGTGGAGTCTCCCTGCGGGGCACGTTGAGGCAGGTGAAAATTTCACACAGACTCTTATCCGGGAAATGAAAGAAGAACTCGGTATTGAATTGACGATTGCGGACTTGCGTCTGGCTCATATCAACCACCGAAAAGCAGAGGATAAGTCAGAACGAGTAAATGCGTTTTTTCTTGCCGAGAAGTGGGTGGGGGAAATTCAAAATAAAGAGCCAGAAAAATGTAGTGCTTTAGAGTGGTTTCCGCTTGATGTCTTACCAGAGGATGCTATTCCCTATGTCCGAGAAAGACTTGGTGACATTCAGACCGGAGTCTGGTATGGGGAAGAAGGGTGGTAATATTAAGAATATGGAACTTTCACGTGAACAACAAGTAGATGAAATTTTTGAACGAGGAACAATCGTTTCGGTTCTTCCTGATAAAGATATCTTCAGAGCCCATCTTTTAGGGAATGAGAAGCTTCGTTTTTATATTGGCTTTGACGCGACGGCACCGACTCTCCACTTGAGTCACGCCAAGAACATCATGCTCTTGGAAAAGTTCCGGAAGCTCGGACATGAGGTCATTGTCCTCTTTGGAGACTTTACTGCTCGTATCGGTGATCCAACCGGAGAAAAATCAGCACGCAAACAGCTCTCCCGCGAAGAAGTGTTAAAGAATGTCGAAGCATGGAAGCAGCTGATCCGTCCGTTGATGGATTTTGATGCCGTGGATAATCCACCTATCGTCAAATACAATAACGACTGGCTTTCCAAATTGACCTTTGAAGATGTGATTGAGCTGGCTGCCAATCTTACTGTTCAGCAAATGCTGGAGCGAGACATGTTTGAAAAAAGAATTGCAGCTGGCGAGCCGGTGCATCTCCATGAATTTCTCTATCCCCTAATGCAGGGGTATGACAGTGTGGCGATGGAGGTTGATGCTGAACTCTGTGGCACGGATCAGATTTTCAATGCCCTAACTGGTCGGACACTTTTAAAGAAGCTAAAAAATAAGGACAAGTTTGTCGTAGCAGTAACACTGATGGAGAATCCTAAGACAGGTGATCTCATGTCTAAAAGTAAAGGTACGGGCGTTTTTCTCGATACGAGTGCAAATGAGATGTTTGGTCAGGTCATGGCCCAGCCTGATGAGATGATCGAAATTTTGCTGACACATTGCACGCTCCTAGCGCTCTCCGAAATTAAGAGTATTATGCAAGCTGTCAATCCGCGTGATGCCAAGCTCCGGCTGGCCAAAGAGATCGTGACGCTGTATCACGGCGTGGAAGCGGGCGGTGCAGCCGAACAGTACTTTATTGAAACCTTTTCAAAGGGAGTCGATCCAGATATTCCAGCTACCTTAGTAAATAGTCAGTCTGAAACTATTATTGATGTTGTTGTCAGAATGAATCTAGCGACAAGTAAAAGTGATGCGCTGCGAAAGATCGAGCAGGGCGGTGTGCAAATTGATGGAATAAAGGTCTCGCCTCATAGCATTCATTTTGACAAACAGTCACATGAGGGAAAGATGATGAGGGTTGGAAAGAAGGGATTTGTGAAATTGACATTTTCTCACTAGTCATGTAGGAAGGGTGATTTTTTGACCGATAGGAGAGCAAACGATAGAATGACCACATGACACTTGATCGACTGGAAGCCATCAAAGAAGAAGCCCTCGCTGCGCTTGCCCAAACAATGGACGAAGTGGGGTTCCGCGCCTGGGAAAATACTTATCTCGGCCGGAAAAGCGAGTTCAACACGCTCCTCCGGGGGGTGAAAGAGCTGTCACCCGAAGAGCGGAAGACGGTCGGTTCGACCGGGAATGCTATCAAACAGCAGCTCATCCAGGCTGCCGAAGCGGCTCAGTCGCGCATCACGGCGGTAGCGAGTCAGTCCGTCACCGGCGTGATCGACGTGACGCTGCCGGGCGTCGGGAATGGGGTAGGGCATCTGCATCCGATTACACGTATCGAGCACGAGATTGAGGATATCTTTGTTTCGATGGGTTTTGCAGTTATCGATGGTCCAGAGGTTGAGAGTGAATGGTACAATTTCGATGCGCTCAACTTTCCACCGGATCATCCGGCGCGCGATATGCAGGATGCATTCTGGCTTGGGGAAACCTGGGGGAAGAAGAAGTATCTTCCGCGTACGCATACCTCGTCTGTCCAGGTTCGTTATATGGAACAGCACAAGCCGCCTTTTCAGATTATTATCCCGGGCCGGATTTTTCGGAACGAAGCAACTGACGCCTCACATGAGCATACCTTTCATCAGTTCGAGTGTCTCGTTGTTGGCAGTGACGTGTCAGTAGCAAACTTCAAGTCAGTTGCAGAGACGTTCTTCACCGCGTTTTTCAAGACAGCGACGAGTGTTCGGCTCCGTCCTAGCTTTTTTCCTTTCACCGAACCATCCTTCGAGTTTGATATCAGCTGTCAGTTGTGCAGTGGTAAGGGCTGCTCAGTCTGCAAGGGGACGGGTTGGCTCGAGATCGGTGGGGCTGGTATGGTGCATCAAAATGTCTTCGAGGCAGCTGGTTACAAACGTTACCAGTATCAAGGCTTTGCTTGGGGCTTCGGTCTGACTCGTCTCGCTATGATGAAATACAAGATTTCCGATATCCGACTGCTCATGTCGGGTGATCTCCGCTTTATCCGGCAATTCTAGCGTATGATGTTTAGCTACCACTGGCTCAAAGAACTCTCCGGTACAAAAAAATCGCCTGAACGTTTGGCGGAGATGCTCATGATTCACTCGTTTGAGGTGGAATCTGTCAAGCCGTATGCACACGGACTCTCCTCAGTCGTTATCGGGAAAGTTATTCTGGTTGAACAGCATCCAGACGCCGATCGACTCCGAATCGCAACTGTAACGATTGGTAAGAAAGATATTCGGAAAATTGTCTGTGGCGCGCCCAATCTTGCCGCCGGTCAGAAGGTTGTTGTAGCAATCCCGGGTGCGCATCTTCCTGGTGGGATCGAAATCAAGGAAGCCCAGCTTCGTGGTGTGAAGTCTTCGGGCATGATTTGTTCAGCGAAGGAACTTGGGCTGGGGCAAGATCATACAGGTATTCTTGTGCTTTCAGAAGATGCTCCGATCGGCCGTGACTTCGTCCGTTATGCTGGTCTCGAAGATACCGTACTTGATGTGAAGATATTGCCTGATCGAAGCTCGGATGCACTCTCGTACCAGGGGCTAGCACGCGAGATTGCGGCGCTTGAAGGCGGCGTTGCGTCATTCCTGTCAGCTGTGAAAAAGCCAACGCGTCTTCGCAGGGGTACAAGAGTACCAAAGGTCTCGATCAAGACTGACCGCTCGAATCGCTACCTCGCCCTTTTTCTTGATCGGGTTGTCATGCAATCAAGTCCGCTCGCTGTTCAGGTGCGTTTGGTTGTTTCAGGTTTGCGTCCAGTGAATGTGTTTGTCGATCTCACAAATTATCTCATGCTCGAGACTGGACAGCCGGTGCATGCCTTTGACGCGGATGCGATTCCGGCGGGTGGTATTGTTGTTCGTCTCGCAAAACCGCGCGAACGTCTCATACTCCTTGATGGAACGGCGATCGCGCTCTCCAAAGACGATATCATCATCGCCGACACGAAAAAACCACTTGCGCTCGCTGGCGTAATGGGCGGTAAACATTCGGGCATTACAGACAAAACAAAGCGTATTGTGTTTGAGATTGCAAGTTTTGATGCCAAAAGTATTCGCAGAACCGAAAAACGTCACCGGTTACTGACGGACGCAGCATACCGCTTCGAGCGCGGCATCGACAGTGAACGTCCTGGTGAGGTGGCGACGCTCCTCGCTCGCTATGTTGATGATTGGGGTATCGGGCAAGGGTTAGTCGTCCGTGATGTCTCGAGCAAGATGGAAAAGCCGACAATCATTATCCTTGAGCAAGCGAAGCTCGAAAGTCTTCTGGGAACGAAGATTCCGCTTTTTCAGGTTGTGCAATACTGCTCCTGGCTTGGTCTGGCAGTGAAAAAAGTTCCGAATCGACCCGCACTCAGAGTAATCGTGCCCGTGCGTCGCTCGGACCTCCGCGAGCCAGAGGACCTCATCGAAGAGATTGGTCGTCTCTCAGGATATCACCACATTGTTCCGAAGCCTCTCTTGCTTCCTGCTGCGCCACCAGTTCGAGATGTTGAAAAAGTATTCGAGCGATCCCTGAAATCGATGTTGGCGGCTATGGGTTTTGATGAAGTGATGACGTACTCTTTTTATGGAGAAAAAAGTTTGTCTCAAGTTGATCTTCCGAAAGCGGATCATCTGACAATCGCCAATCCGATGAATCCGGATCAGGCCCTTCTTCGTTCCAGTCTGTTCCCGGGCCTGTATCGGGTACTCGCAACCAATGCCAAATACTTTACCCATTTCAGCTTGTTTGAATTTGGGAGTGTTCATCGCAATGAGAAAACTGGACCGCACGAGGAGAAGAGAGTCGGGCTTGTCATGTTTGGTCCGGCTGAGCAATCCGATGTGATTACTTTTTTACGTTTCAAGGCACGACTTGAGGCGCTGTTTGGATCAGTCAGAACAACGGTCATGTGGAATGAGACCGTGGCTGGTTCACCTCCGGCGTTTCAGTCTGGTCGAGTTGCACATCTTACAACGGCTGACGGGTCTTCGCTTGGCTATGTTGGTGAGATCAATCATGAGTTGTCGCGTCGTCTGGGGAGTGGAACAAAAGCTTATTTTGCCGAGCTTTCGGTTTCAACTCTTTCAAATCGTGCCAGAGAAGAGATGTCCTACCAAGACTTCTCTCGCTTTCCGTTTGCGCGTCGCGATATCTCGCTCATTGGACCGAAGACGGTAGCATACAAGGATATCGAGATGCGTCTCTCTGAGGCAGGGAAGCCGCTCCTTGTTGCTCATGAACTCTTCGATGTTTTTGAAACGGAGACAGAGAAGAGTTTCGCACTACACCTCTCGTTTGGATCGACGGATCGGACACTTTCGGGCGAAGAGATTGATCGGGTGTTTGGACAGATTGTTGAAGCGGCCAAAGAACGTCTTGGATTCCGGCTCAAAATGTAGAGGCAAGACTTTCCTCAACTGCTTTTTTCTGGCCTGAATATATTGACAAAGCATATTAAGTGTGCTTCAATATACATGGTACGATGCTCATTCACAAAACAGATCAGACTATCGCGCTTGCCCCATCAAAAATGGAGCGGTGAGGAAAGTCCGGACATCGGCCCGTCCTTTTGGCTGGAAAAGGTGCATGAAACCTTTGCGCCCAGAAGGACGGGCAGCAGGTAGTGGGTAATACCCACCCTGGGTGACCAGAGAGGTGCGAGCAGTGACGCCAAAGCCGAAAGGTGGCGGATTCCCTCGGGAATAATTCTGTTGTGAGACAGAAGTGAAACGGCAAAATCCTTACCTCGATGCAAGGTCGCGTCTTATGTCTTCCTGGAGCTCAGGAAGGGATGGAAGAACCGCAAAGATCCCAGGGGTAACTTTGGGATAAGAGAAATGATAGTCGCCGCCTCGGCGGTACAGAATCCGGCTTATCGATCTGTTTTGTGAAGGAGAGTTGTCTCAATAGAAGCGGAAAGTGCGTTGTGTATGATAGGAAAACGTAAAGGTAACTATTGTTTCTAAAGGGATGAAGCGTTCAGAAATTTACTTCAGCGCCATTCAGCTTCCGGTTGACTTTCTTATGATTGTCCTCGCGGCGCTTTCAGCGTACGCTGTCCGCGATGTTCCGCAGATTCTCGCACTTCGACCAAAGCTGTACAATGTTGATTTCGTCGACTTTCTTCAAGTTGTGCTCATTATTGCACCACTTTTTCTTATCGTGTATGCAATCGAGGGGTTGTACACCATGCGTGCGACTCGCAGTCCGCTCTCTGAGGCATTCAAGGTGTTTCGGGCAACATCGCTTGTACTGGTACTGGTTATCGTCACGATTTTCCTCAAGCGGGAATGGTTTTCTTCTCGCTTCATTATTCTTGCCGCGTGGTCATTCATGGTGTTCTATGTGACGTTCGCTCGCTATATCATCCAACGCATACAGAAATACTACCTCGTGAAGAAGGGGGTTGGTGTCCATCGCATTCTCCTGGTCGGGACAAACGGCAAGATCGAACAACTCAAGTCGCTCTTTTCCGCTCGTCCGGAACTCGGCTATGTGACTGTCGGACAGGTTGAGGCCATTTCACTTCATGCGATCAAGGATATCCGTGAAGCACATGGTATCGATGAGATTATGGTTTGTGATCCATCTCTGACCGATGATGAGCAGGAAAAGCTTCTTGATTACTGCCAGATTAACAACATTACGCTCAAGTATCTCCCGACTACCCGAGAAACGTCACGATTTACAATGAGCATTTTTAATGGTGAGCCGATTATTGAATTCCAACACACCCCGCTTGATGGTTGGGGCAAGGTGTTAAAACGCGCATTTGATATTGTCGGGGGAGCAGTCCTGACCATCCTTTTTTCTCCTATCATGCTTGTGATTGCAATACTCACAAAGCTTGAGGATCCAGATGGTCCAATCATTTACACCAACGAGCGTATCGGGGAGGATGGACAGAAGATCCCAGTGTTCAAATTCCGTTACATGCAGTGGAAGTGGTGTATTAATAAAAAGAATCCAAATTTTGAAGCGGCTGTTGAATATGAAAAGCAACTCATCGCGGAGCGAAGCTTGAGACATGGGCCACTGTACAAGATTAAGGACGATCCGCGGAAAACTCGGGTAGGTGCTTTCATTGAACGGTACTCGCTTGATGAGTTGCCGCAGTTTTTCAATGTACTTCGCGGAGAAATGAGTCTAGTGGGTCCGCGGCCCCATCAGAAGCGCGAAGTGGAAAAATACAGTGAGTATCACCGTCGATTGCTCACCATTAAACCTGGGATCACCGGTATGGCTCAGGTGTCGGGACGTTCTGATCTTGAATTTGAAGACGAATTTCGACTCGATGTTTTCTATATTGAAAACTGGTCACTCTGGGTTGATATCGTAATTTGCCTAAAGACCGCAGGAGCTCTCATTCGTCGCCGTAAGAACTGAGAAGATGGGCGAAGGGAAGTCTGTGGTAAATGAAGTCTGTATAGTATCGGGGCGGCTGATTTGGGTGTAGAATGGAATTGTGGATATTGGGATTTGGGATCAGGATCGTTGCTGAGTAATAAAACTAATTCCTAATAGTTTTGCATTTATGAAACTTATTCTCCGTTGGGCGCTCTCTGCAGGCGCATTTTGGGTAGTAGCACACTATCTGCCGGGTATTAGTATTGCGGGCTGGAAAGTTGCTCTCATCTTGTCATTCCTCTGGGGGCTGATCGGGTTCACCGTAAAGCCAATACTATTGCTCCTGACGCTCCCGATCAATCTCCTGACCTTTGGTCTCTTTACACTCGTCATCAATGGTTTCCTCCTCTGGCTCTTGGGTGGAGTAGTTAAAGGCTTCGAGGTTGATACTTTCGTTCATGCCATTATCGGAGCCCTCGCCCTATCACTCCTCGTCGGAGTCATCAACTGGTTTCTGGATGTGGCAGATAGGGATGATGATTAGTCACACTTCCGGGCAACCCAAAGGAAGAAGCCGAGACTGAAGAGGACGCTGAACGTGCCGAGTGCCAGCATCGAACCTTTCACGAAAGCCGGCTTGTATTGCGAGAGCCGGTTTTCTAATTCCCAGATATCGTCCAGGGTATTTCCCTGAGTATAGGCCGGACGGAGAAAGAGGGACTGACTCGGGTAGGTTCGTCCCTTGCCGCTATCGGTGAGCGTCCGGTCGGCAAAGGCAATGTCCGGCTCGTCGATGGCTGAGAGATACGGTTTGTCGCCCTTGCGGTTCTCGGGAGAGTCATACGTCGCAGAAAAGCAGTACTGTTTGTCTCGGGAGTCCGAGAGAACGGGGAAGGAAAAGACCGTGTAGGCGCCTTGTTTCCGCGACTCGCGTCGGAAGTCGGTGGCGATGGTTTCTCGGCAGGCGCCGTCCAGGAGGCGGAGCGCGATGGACTCGTCCTGCTGGAGATCAGTATTACCAAGAACGATCCGGAGTTGGTACAAGCCGTTGTCATGGGCAGTGAACGTCTGGGTGACCGGCTCCCCGGGAGAGAGTGTGATCTTTTTCGTCTTGCCGATGAAATTGTAGCCCGATTCGCCGAGGCCGAAATCCGCGAAGAATGTCCCGAAAATCACCGCGAGGCCGATGAGGAAGGCGGTGGTGAGAATCATCGTTTCGTATTTTTTGGTTACCGCTGGAATTTTCATATTGATATAGGCTTATATCGTCTGATACTGCCTCACAGGTAGTATCTCGGGAGGATGACATTGACGATCGCTTCGACTTGGAGGAGGATCATGGCTCCCACGAGGACTTTCAGGAGGAGGGTGAAGCGTTCTTTCTGACGGAGCAGGAAACCGAGCCCAGTCACTACTACGGCGAGATGTCCGATGAGATTGGGGAGGAAATAGCGCCCGGGCTGGCCGATGAGTACCTGTCTCGTCGCGTCGAAGACCCGCCAATCGTAGAAGCGGATGGCGAGTTGGAGCAAGACGATTAATCCGAGGAAAAAAACGAGGTATTTCCGCTCAGGGAGATGGGCTGGTTTTTCCTGTTTTGAGAAAATATACCAGAGCGTCCCACCGAAGCCGACGAGCGTGATGAGGATAATGAGCGAGAGGGTCCAATCGGGGATCGAGCTATCGAGCCAGCCGAAGTGTCCCCAGTAGGAGAGCGCGGTATCGCGCAGCTCACCGGTTCGGAGGGTCTTATCGAGGTATTTGCCGATCGAAGCGAGCGGGGAGTCGAATGCAGACTGTGTGGAAAAGTTAGTGATGCTGAGGAAATAGCTTTTGGGTACAGCGAGGAGAGCTAGCCCGGCGAGGATGACTGTTACGCCGATAAGGAGAGGGAGGAAACGCTTCAGCGGCAGGCGGAGTTTCTGGTGGGCGCTCCAGACAAAGAGGGGATAGAACATGGCAACGAGTACGATGCCGGGTCCTTTTGAAAGGAGGCCGAGTGCCACAGCTGCGAGAGCGAGGGATACATAGCCCCAATGCAACCCATCTCTCAGAAGGGAAACACCGGCGTAGAGGTAGAGAGAAAAGGCGAAGATGAGAGCGATGTCGATATTCACCTGGGCGGCCGTGATGGCGAACATCGGCTGAAAGGCGACGAGGGTCGTGAGGAGGAAGGCGGCGTACGTTGAGAAACCAATCTTCCGAGCAGTGAGATAGGCAAAGAGGACGGTGAGGGCTCCAAACGCGACCGCCAGGAGCCGAACCGAGAACATGCGGACGAAGATGCTTTCGTCAGCAAAATATCGTTCGAGCCACGAGGCAACAAGATAGAAAACGGACTTCGTACCGGAAACAGCTGCGGGCGTCGTATCAACGTGGCGTTTCCAGCTGTTCGAGAGTATCGCCGCCTCTATGTTCGGATCCGAAAAGTCCTGCGTGTTCTGCTCCTCGAATTTCACGGCATCGAATCCAGAAGAGAAAGCACTTGCCGTAGTCTCTTCCGGGAGATTGAACGTGCGGATATCGCGCGGGTCATTGGAATAGCCGCGTGGTTTCTCAACGATAGTCCATGTCTTTTCTGCCGGCTCAGCCCAGTGCTGGATCGTCCCATAGTGGATCTGCTCGTCGGGACTCTGGAACCAGGGCATGAGCAGACTCAAAAAGATTCCCTTAATGGCAAAAAGAATCAAAAGAATTCCTGGGAGGAGAATAGCCGGTGCATGTTCTTTGAGAAAAGTCATATTTGCAGTATACTAGAATGGCTTGAAAAAGCCATTTTATGTTATATCCTGTTGTTCTGAAGCAGAAATTGTTTCGAATTGCTGAGATTATTCATCTCCGGATTTTCGGGCATGAGATGAGCGGTGAGACAAAAGGATTCATCGGGAATTTGAATTATACCTTTGCGGCTACCGTGGCTGTCGGGATGCTGGTTTATCTGCTCAACGTACTGGCCGGCCGATGGCTTTCCGTAGGGGACTATGGGCGGTATCAGCTCGCCTTGAGCGCCTCGTTCCTTCTTGTCATACCGGTACTGATGGGGCTCACTACGGCTAGCATCCATGCGATCGCTAAGCAATCGATCGATCCAGGAAAAGTCGTATCATCAATGTTGCCGCTCACCTTTTTCTTCAGCGGTGTAACCGTTCCCTTGCTACTCATTTTTTCGAAAGAGATCGCCTCCCTGATCGGAATAGAAGACGATGTGATGGTTGCCGCGACCATATATACTGTATTCTTTTCCCTCTATTCGGTTTTTCGCTCAATCTTGCAAGGGTTTCTTGATTTTCGGAAGATCGCCTTATTCGAGACGGCCTATGCCGCTTTTGCATTTGGTTCATTTCTGGCGCTTGCTCTTCTGGGATTCATCAGTTTCTGGGTGCCACTCCTGGCCTTCGGTCTCGGATTTCTCGTATTCAGCGCGCTCTGCATCCCGATCGTTTGGCGCCATTTTTCCCTGTCTTCGGTCTCTAGCGAAGCCGGGAAAACGCTTCTGCAGAACGGTCTTGTCATGGTCGCAGCAAGCGTATCGGGGTTCCTTTTGGGGAATGTCGATAAATTCATAATCAACAGGCTCATCGATATCGAATCGGTGGCGCTGTACTCGGCGTATGCGTACTCGGCTGGCATATTCCTGAATTTTTTTCTACAGACCTTCATCACAGTGTTCTTTCCATCGATGTCCAAGATCGATGACTCTCGTAAAGCGGAGATAAACAGGAAGATAAACAGACTCTATATCGTCATCTCCCCGCTGCTCATGGTGTCGTCATTCGTGTTCGTATGCCTCTCGCTCTCTCTCTTCGGTAATAAGTACGGTCTTGATTATTCCTATGCCGGTCTTTTTTCGTTGTATATTCTCGTACAGTTCTTCGTCAGTACCAAGCAATGGCTTCTTGCATCATTCGACAAGAGGGGGATGCTCTATAGCACATATGCTACTATTCTTGCATCGCTCCTGAATGTAGCCGCGGTTTATTTCTTTACCGTCCGCTATGGTTTGCCGGGAGCAATGTCCGGCCTTGTCGCCAGCCTTATCCTGTTTGCCTTTATCAATAGATATTTCCTGAATCGGTTACTAGAAAATCGCAAGGAATAAGAAACAATAGGGTACGAATTTTATATGTCTGACAATACTCATTTGAAGCTCAATATCGGATGCGGCGATCACCGGCTGTCAGGGTACAAGGGAGTGGATATTCTCTCGGGGGGAGCGGTCGATTATGTATGCGATCTCGAAGGCGGGAGCCTCCCGTTCGAAGATTCTTCCGTCGATATGATCTATTGTTCGAATGTTCTCGAACACATAGGAAACCTCTCCGGGCTCATGAGGGAGTTCCACCGGATCTGTTCGGATGGGGCCATCATCGAAATCATCGTTCCTCACTGCAATGGCATAGGCGCATTCCAGGACCCGACGCATCGACGATTTTTTTCATACAATTCTTTCGAGTACTTCACCAGGAACCCGGCCTTTCCAAGCTATGATTTCCAGAATGATTTCGAAATCATAAGGAAAAAAATCTGTTTCGTGAGGACACCGAAGGATGTATATGATTACCTTAAACATCCGTTCAAGGCGTTTTTCGAGCTCGCATTCAACTATTTTCCGGATTTCTATGAGAATTCTTTTCTGAGGGTGTTTCCTGCAACAGATCTGCGTGTCAAGCTCCGAGTCGTGAAATAATGAGGCGTATGTCCAAGGGCGGCAGAAAGAAGAAGATATGCTTCGTAGCGACGTACACGTACGCCTTGTTTCACCGCGACCGGAATGATCTTCCGATAACTGGATTGGATGTGCAGCTCTATAATTGGGCGACGGCTTTCGCTAGCGATGGGGAGTACGAAGTGCATTTTGTCGTGGGTGATTTCGGTCAGTCGGAGAAGGAAATCATCGATGGGGTAACCGTTTGGAAGTCCATGAAGCCGAAAAAGAGGGGATTGCTGAGTGGCCTGTTGGGTTTTTTCGTGCTGGGCAGCCTCTTCAAGAGGATCGATGCCGATGTTTATATTGATCGCGGTGCATCGGGGCCGATTTCCCTTGAGGCGGGGGTGCTCTCGATGATCTTCGGAAAGAAGTTCATCCATATGATCGCATCTGATAGTGATGTGAGCGGTGAGTACCGGAAAAGGAGCCGCTTCTTCGAATCAGCATCGCACTCATTAGCCTTGAGACTGGCGGATGGGGTTACGTTCCAGAACTCTTTCCAGGGGGATATCTTGGAAGAGATGGACATACGATCATGGAAGGTACAGAACTCATTTCCTATGAAGGAAGCTGTGGGTGGCAGGGAACATAGCATTCTGTGGGTAGGATCGTCATATTCTTTGAAGCAACCGGAGATTTTTCTCGATTTAGCAAGGCGTTTTCCGCAAGAGAGCTTCGTTCTTGTCTTGCAAAAGCATGACGAAAAGATCTTTTCGAATATCGAACAGGAAGCGAGAGACATTGATAACGTACGTTTCATTCCAGGAGTCCCATTCCATGGAGTGGACGAGCTTTTCCTTGGGGCAAAGCTGTTTATCAATACGTCCGCATATGAGGGTTTTCCGAATACGTTCGTGCAAGCGGCCATTTTCGCTGTCCCGATCCTTTCGCTCAATGTCAATCCTGACGGCATCCTGACGGAATATGGTCTTGGGGTCTTCTGTGATAACGACAAAAACGTATTGGCAAGCGAATTGGCTCATCTCTTGGAAGATGAGGAGCGGCGGAAGCGGATGTCTGGCAGCGCTAGGTCTTTTGCGCGGCAGCGATTTGATGTTTCGAGGAATATTGCCGATTTCAAGAAAATTCTTTCTGAAGCACTATGCTTGTAGTATTTTTTACTGAAGGCAAGCATGTCCCGGCTCGCCGATTCCGCGTCGAACACTTCCTCGGTTTATTGAAGAAAGAAGGCGTACGTTGCCTCGAGCTTCCGTCGTGGCCGTCCAAATACTTCAATGTCTCTTCCAGCAGCAGGGCACTGTCTGTTGCATTGTTTACCGTCCTCTCGCTGGTCAAGGCGCTTGTCCGGATTTTACAGTTGCCGGCGGTATTGTTCGCGGATGCGGTGTTTATCCAGCGGGAACTGCTTCCTTACAACATCGTTTTCCTTGAACGTTTCGTTCATCTTCTCAATAAGAACATCGTTTTCGATTTTGACGATTCCATCTTCCTGTATAAGGAAGAAATCAGCAGCCCTATCGGAAGATATCTCACGAGGAAGGATACGGTTGCCGAAACAATACGGATGAGCCGCGAGGTGATTTGCGGCAATGGCTATCTCGCTGAATATGCTGAAAAATATAACAAAAACGTGACAATAATCCCGACCGTGCTGGATACCGATAAGTATGTTCCGAAAACCCAGGCCGCGGGAACGAATGGCTGTTTTGTCATCGGGTGGATGGGGACATCGGGAAACCTCAAATACCTCCTTTCACTCGGGTGGGTCTTCAAGAAAATCCGGAAAAAGCATCCTGAGGCGATCCTCAGGATAGTCACAGAAAGGTTTCTTTTTCAGGAGGAGTTTTCCGATGCTATACCGACAGAGTTCAGGAAATGGTCGGCGGAAAACGAGGTGTCCGATCTCCAAAGCTTCGATCTCGGCCTTATGCCGCTTGCCGATGACAAGTGGACGAGAGGAAAATGCGGATTCAAGATCCTCCAGTATATGGCGACAGGGGTCCCGGTCGTCGCTTCCGCCGTCGGCGCGAATAACGAGATAGTGCAGGACGGGGTATCCGGGTTCCTGGCGAAGGGTGATGCGGAGTGGGAGGAAAAGATGTCAAAAATCATCCGGAACGATTCCGGCATAGCAGACCTTTTCTCTGAAAAAGGGCGTGAGCGCGTCGTGGACCGCTATTCGATCAAGGCTGTCTTTCTGATTTGGTCCGGCGTTATCAGGCGAGCAATTGGTCGTAAAGAGCGACAATCCTTCTGATTATAACCGGCATATCGAAGTCAGTGGCGACACGTCGCTTCGCGTTTCCGGCGAGCAATGAGAGATTTTTCTCTCCGTTGAGGAACGATTCCACGGATGTCGCTATGGACAGAGAGTCTTTCTTCGGAACAAGAATTCCGGTATCTCCATGCCTAATGAGTTTACGGTTTTCCGGGATATCCGTCGTGATGATCGGGAGGCTGGAGGCCATCGCTTCCATAATGGCATTACTCATTCCTTCGCCTTCTGTTGCAAGTACAAAGACGTTGGAAATTTTCAAAAGCTCTTTGACATCGTTACGATTTCCAAGAAAGTGAACATTGGACTTAGATTGGTAGGTACCGATCTGGTGCATGAGCTCGCCCCTCCTTTCCCCATCCCCGACTATAAGGAGGTGAGTATTGTGATGGCGTTGGGAGATACTCTCGAAGGCTTCGAGGAGGTACTCATGACCTTTGCCGCGACGAAGCTTACTGACGCAGATAATGATCATGTCGTTGCTCCCTAATCCGATTTCTGCACGCTTTTTAGCACTATCTACTTCGAAATTGAATTCTGAAACATTGATAGCATTAGGAATCACTACGAATTTTTCATCAGGGAGGCGGAGTTTTCCCATGAGCTCATTCTTTGTAATTTCAGTCTGAACAATGTATTTTGTGACGAAAAATTTTGTAGCGCGGTCGAAAAAACGGAGGAATTCCCACTGAAGGAGTTTTCCGCGCTGGTTGCAAACAATCTTTTTAATTCCAAATAGGCGGCCTAATATTCGACCAAAGAGATCGGCATGGATGAGATAAGTGACCAGTATATCCGGACTGAATTCTTCAACGATACGCCAAAAACGGAGGATTGCAACAGGTACGGATATCAGCTTTAGATCAAGGTAGAGGACCGAAATGCCGGCAACCTCTAGTTGCTTTCCTATCGGTCCGTGTCCGCGGATGCAACATACTCGATTATCGAAGTCGTTTTGCAGATGGGGCAAAGTCTTCAGGAGCATCATTTCCGCACCGCCGATTTCAAGTCCGGTGATGAGATGGAGGATTTTCTTCTTTTCTAGCATAGGCTAGTCGAAATATTCCTGGAACCAGAGCTCGAGTGTGATGAGGGCCCAGATGTGATAGCCGAACTGGAGGTTCGTGGTCATGTGCGTGTCGAGAAATCTCTTGAGCGCCTCCCTTTTGAAGATGCCACGGCTTGCGGCCTTCTCAGAAAGAAGCGTTTCGTAGGCGTAACCCTTAAGCTCGTTGCGGAACCAGCTATGGACGGGGATGCTGAAGCCCATCTTTTTCCGGAACATGACTTCGTCGGGGACGATACCGCGGAGCGCTTCCTTGAGGATATATTTCTTGTCATTCCTTCCTTTGAGTTTGAGACGAAAGGGAATCTGTGCGGTGAGTTCGAGAAATTCATGGTCAAGGAACGGCGAGCGGCCTTCGAGCGCGACGGCCATAGTGTCAATATCGACTTTGGTCATCAGGTCGTCGGGGAGATAGGTAGCGAAATCGGCGTAGACGGCCTGTTCGACTTCGTTTTGCGATCCGGATTCGCGGAAGCGGTCGGCGATGATCTGGTAGGAATCGCTGTCCCACATCTTTTCCTTGAAGGCTTCGGTGTATAGCTCGTCCTTCATCCGGTTCGTGAAGTAGCAGATGTAGTCCACGTAGCGCTCGTTATACGGTTTCGAGAGGCTTTCGGCAAAGCGGTGAGCGCGGTCGAGGAAGGTAGTCCTGAGGGTTCTGGCGGCGAGCGCCACGGTTGGCAGTGCGACGGTTTTGTGCAGCGGCATGAGCTTGTCGTAGTAGAGCGCGAATTTGTGGATACTATAGCGTCCATAGCCGGCGAAGTTCTCGTCGCCCCCGTCGCCGTTCAGCGCCACGGTCACGTGTTCGCGAGTGAGCTTGGAGACGTAGTAGGTCGGCAGCGCGCTCGAATCAGCATACGGCTCTTCGTATTGCCTTACGAGCATCGGAAGGAGCTCGATCGCGTGCGGTTCGACAATGAATTCAGTATGATCGGTTTTGAAGCGGTCAGCAATCATGCGAGCATAGGGGAGCTCGTTGAATTTCGCCTCCTTGAAGCCGATAGAGAAGGTTTTAATCGGCTTATCGGAGAGCCGGCTCATCAGCGCGACGATAGCGCTTGAATCGATGCCGCCCGAAAGGAAGGCGCCGAGCGGCACATCTGAAATCATGCGGAGCCTGACCGATTCTTCCAGCTTGCCGATGATTCTCTTTTTCCATTCTTCTTCGGAGAGATTAAGCTTCTTGGAATAGTCAAGTTTCCAATATCGTTCGATTTTTACTTCCTTTGTCTTGAGATCGATAGAAAGCGAATGGGCAGGCGGCAGCTTCTTGATACCTTTGAATCCCGTGAGGGGGGCCGGGACGTACTGAAGGGTGAGGTAGTGGTGGATAGCCTCATAGTCCGGTTCCTTGTGGTATTCGGGCTGGGTAAGGATTGCCTTCAGCTCGGAAGCGAACATGAAGACATTTCCGTCGGAATAGTACTTGAACGGCTTTTTTCCGACACGGTCGCGGGCGCAGAAGAGTGTCTGCGCCCGTTCGTCATAAATGGCGAGGGCAAACATGCCGCGCAGGTGCTCGAGGCAGCCTTTCCCGTATTTGTCGTAGAGCGCGAGGATGACCTCGGTATCGGAATGCGAAGCGAATCGGTAGCCATCCTTTTCGAGCGTCGCGCGTTTCTCCTGAAAATTGTAGATCTCACCATTGAAGACGATCTCATAGCGGTCCATGTACCGCATCGGCTGATGACCGAGCGGCGACAGGTCGATGATGGAGAGTCGGCGGTGGCCGAGTCCGACTTTCCGATCGGGGGAAATATAAATACCGTCATCATCCGGGCCACGGTGTTTGATGGCTTCGTTCATCGTCTCGATTTCAGCATCCGAGACTGCTTTGCTCGTGAAGGAGATTTTTCCGGCGATGCCGCACATAGGGGTTCCTTATTTAGCGCACCTTCCAAATATATACGCCATTTTTGGCATATACAAGCAGATACGCCCGGTTGAATTTTTCGAAGTCCGCGCCGTACGCATTGGCGCGCATCCACCATTCCCGCTCGCGGTAGATCGTATCAAATTTGTCGAGAGAGTAGACAATGTAGCGCGACTGTCCGATGACTTTTTCCCAGCCTTCTATCTCCTTGCGAGCTGATTTGAGAAGCGCTTTTTTCTCCTGTATCCTGTCGGCGAATTCGATGAAGCCTATCCGATTCGATGTATACTCTTCGACGAGTGTATCTGTTTCCGAGAGTTCATGATTGAGCTTCGATCGAAGCTTTATAATCTCGGCCTCAGGATTCTGTTCGAGAAGGTGTTCTGAGAGGAAATATTCCGGATCTGTCGGGAGTGTTTTCCGCTTGGCGAAGAACTCCACCATGATTCCGTTGGCGGCCTGGGTGATGAAGAGCGCATCCGGAGGGGTGTTGTCTCGGATCCAAAGGGCGGCCTGGTATTCGTCCGGAGAAGTCAGGGCTTTTTTCCCGGAAGCCACATAGAATGATCCGCTGAGGCCGATCAGAGAGAAAAAAACGAGGGCGACACAGAACAAGTTGATCATGCGTTCGAAACGAGCGGCGATGTGGCTGGCGAGCGGAACGGCGAGGAGCACGAGTCCGATGTCGATGAGCAGCCAGAATCGTTCCGGAAGGTAGAGGTAATTGAGTCGGGGGAGGACCTCTGAAAAGAGAAGGAAGATTATGACGAGCGGAAGAGACGCTTTGATGAGGGCATTCTTGGCAATTTCGTCGCCGTTCTTTGTGAACAGGAGTACAGCAAGAATGCCAAGAAGAAGCGCCGCGGCTGGACTGAGGTAATAGGCGTAGTACTTCGCCGCACCTTCTAGACCTGCCCATCCCATCTGCAGAACCGCGCCGTCGCTCGCATACTGATCGAGAAACCAGAGCTTCCATTCGGAAATATCGGCGACCTGAGAGATGATCTTTTGGAGCGTCGATGTCGTATAGCGGAGGAATCCAGCCGACTGCCATGCTGCTGCTCCGGCGAGCGCAATGCAGGCCAGGATAAGGGTGTGAATGGTACGGTCTTTTCCTGTTTCAGAGAATACTTTCCTCAGGACGGTGAAAATGAGCCAGATCGAGTAAGTGAGGATGAGAAAAATGAAAAATTCGTGGTAGTTCGCGCCGAATACAGCAATGAGCGAGGTGAAGACGAGGAAGACGGGTTGTTTCTCCTCGATGAATCTCGAGAGGAAGTAGAGGAAGATCGGGAGAAAGATGATGACGATATTCTGCGGACGGGTCATGTCGATCTCCATGTTCAAAACGGGGATCGAGAGCGGCAAGAGATATAGCGAAGCCGCAAGGAGGCTATGCCGGATATCAGATAGCTGGATGAGCCGATAGAGAACGAGGATCAGAGTTGCCTGAAGCCCGATGAATACGATGGTGAACAGGTCATATGGCGCGATACGGGCGAAGGCGGAGAGGATGGCTGTCGCTGTATAGAAGAACCCGCGGTATCCTTGGACGACGGACCCGGTTTCGATGGTCCGAGAAATTTTCTCAAGATCCGCGTAGCCATCCCATTCGGGCATGAAGACATAGAGGGAGAAATTCACCGCATGGATCATGATGAAGAAGAATAGCGCAGCGACCGGCAGTATGCGCTCCATCTGAAAAATTCCGTTAAACGAAACGGCGATCGGCGTTCCAGAATCGAATTTTTTCAGTATCAGCACGGTGATGAAAATACCGATATTCGCAAGCAGGATATTGCTAGGAGCGATTCTGATCCCGAACCACTCGTTGAGGAAGAAGAATGCCGGAACGTAGACGAAGAAGAATACAACGAGACAGGCGAAATACTGCTCGATAAGTGAGAGGCGGGTGTTTTTGAGAAGCTGGAGCAGAGTGAACGGAATCACGAGCAACAGATAGGATAGGCCCGTGGTAACGAGCAGGAACGAGAAATCGAGCCAGTGCTCGAGTGAAAGTCCCAGCAGGAAGAGGGCGACCGTCGAGAGATTGAGGGGGATGTATCCGATTTTCATTTCTGCAGCATTTTGAGTATTCTGAGATATTTCTCTATCGAAGCGTTCCAAGAGAATCGTTCGCGCACGCTTTCCTTGGCCGCAGTCGAGAGTCTTTTCCGATTTTTTTCGTCCGGGATGAGCCCCTGGAGGACCTTCTTGATTTCTTCTGCCGACGGCGACCCTATGAGCATGCCGTTATCGTTATGGCTGATAATTTCATCTGCCCCCTCATTCGGAGTCGCGATGACGGCACAATCGCAGTACATCGCTTCCAGGAGGGAGGTAGAAAGTCCACCACCGGGGAGAGAGGAGTGGATATAGATATCGCTTGCCTTGAGAATACCGATGACCTCTGGGCGCTCGAGTTTCCCCAGCATTTCAACTGGAAGTCCTTGAGAGAGTTTTTCCAGCCGATGGAAGTCCTCTCCGTCACCGATGATCAGGTACGTGATTTTCGACCGGAGCTCTTCTGGCAGGCGGTGGATCGCTCCGATGACGTGTTCGATCCCTTTCCATTTGTAGAGGCGGGCAGCGGTGACGAGGAGGATTTTGTTTGGGAATCTGCTTCGTAGGGACGGGTGGACTGTCGTTGCATCGATGGCATCGAAATCAAGTCCGCGATAGATGACCGGGGATTCGCGTTCATCGAACCGCTCTACGAATTTCTGAACGGCTTTTGAGATGGAGATGTTGATGTTGGAAGAGCGGAACACGAGCCGGCCGAATGACCGGTCGTACATTTTGGCGAAGAACGTCTTGAATCGGCTGGAGAGCCGGACAAAATCTGATCCGTGCTCGATATGGATCAGCGGGACTCGCTGCGATTTCGCATATGCGAGTGCGAGCAATGATGAGAGGAAGAAACGCGTTCGGGAGATGACAATATCAAAATCAGCGCGGGATAAAGTAATGAATAATTTCCAGAATCCGAAATCCCAGAATTTTGGAACGGGGTAATTGGGGATAATTTCGAATGCCGGATACCGGACGATTCTCACACGATCATAAGTGGTTTCTTCGCAGTCCGTCAGTGTCGGGATGTTCGGCGTAAAAACGACAATATCTGCTCCGTTCAGGGCCAGATACTTATTGAACTCATTGCTGTGAGTTTCCAGCCCGCCGATATGCGGCGGATAGTATGGGGAGAAGACGAGGAGTCTCATTCTGTTCTGCTTTCAATGATTCCAGACCTCTTGATGGTATCTTCCCGCGTGAGCAGGGTGATTTGTTGCTCGAGTCGTTCGATGGCCGACAGGAGCTTGAAGATCATGAGGAAGACG
>CAYLPD010000001.1:39227-83546 GCA_964385515.1 uncultured Bdellovibrionales bacterium | reverse complement strand
CGGCGAAGCGCTTCGCGAGTTCCTTCCGGCGCTTCGCGTCGGGCGACACGAAGAGTACCTGCGCAAATCCTGCCCGCATGCATTTCGCGATGTTCTCGGCCTCGTGCCCCGCATCGGTCGTGATGGAAATCTCGACGGCAACCGAGAGGTCCTCTTTCCGGAGCA
This sequence comes from uncultured Bdellovibrionales bacterium, assembly GCA_964385515.1. Taxonomy (GTDB): domain Bacteria; phylum Patescibacteriota; class Minisyncoccia; order Moranbacterales; family UBA1568; genus SSEF01. The sequence continues at coordinate 83,381 of CAYLPD010000001.1, read as the reverse complement.
CCACGTCTGCCCGTCCGTCGCCGGCCGGCTCTTCGATCGAGGCGCGGAAGCCGCGCTCTTCGGCCAAACGCTTCACGAGATGCTGGAGGTATTTGTGCTCGTGCCCGCCGCGTCCGGGGGTGGTCAGCACGGGATCGACCGGTGTCCGGCGCGTCTTCGGCGTATCCAGCGTTGTCGTTTCCGTTTCACTTGGTGGCGGCGCGTCGTCCGAAACGGTCTCTGGTTCTAGCCCTCTCGGCGGAACGGGCGACGCCTCCTCCCTAGGCTGGCTCGGCTTCGCTTCGGTCAGTTCCTCGCTCGTCCCATACCGCGCCTTGAGGAGCGTCCGCAGCGCTTCGATCGGTGTCCCGTACTTGTCCCGCGAGCGATCTACGATGCCCGTCCGCCGCTCCTCCGCATCGGGAGCCAAGTCCGGCAGCGGCAGCGTCTTCAGGTTGAAGTCCCGCGATGCCCCTCCAAGACGGACCAGTGCCTCACCGCGGGCGAGCCCGATCAGATCATCAGGCTCGAAGAACGAGAACCCTTCGGCGAGGCGCCGGGCATCCTGTTCTCCGGTCCGAAAGACGATGCGCGTATAGGCATTGCCGAAGAGCGCGCTCTCGATCTTCGGGGCCGACCCGAGCTGTGCCAGTGTCTGATGGGCGAGGGTGAGCCCGAGTCCGTACTTCCGCGCGCCCGTGAGCAGGGTTTCGAGCGATGGGGTAACGAAATGCTGAAACTCGTCGGCATAGAGGAAGAAGGGGCGGCGTCCGTCCTTGGAGAGCTGTTGCCGCGCGAGGGCGAGTTCCTGGAACTTGCCGAGGAGCAGGCTCCCCAAGAGGAAGCTGTTCTCCTCGCCGATCATGCCTTGGGCGAGCTTCCCGAGGAAGACCTTCCGTCCGTCCATCACCGCGCCGAGATCAAGCGTCCCGGCGGCTTGCCCGACGATATGCCGGATGAGCTTGGGCCGGAGAAAGGTATCGAGGCGCGTCAGGATGGGACCGATGGAGCGCGCACCGATGAGCGGATACTCCCTCGTCCAGAAGAAGCGGATCTCCTCGTCCTCGATCGAGGCGAGATACTCCTTCCGGAAGCGCTCCTCGACGAGAAAGCGTCGGAGATCGAGGAGGGTACCCCCGCGCGAGCTTTCGAGGATCGCGAGGGCGGCATTCCCGAGCACCGTCCCCATGGTGTCGCCCCAGGACGTCGAGAGCCGCCGGAAGACGCCGACGAGATCGGAGGCGATGAGGGTCTTCTCCAATTCGCTTCTTGCCGCCAGGACATTGAAGCCGATCGGATATTCGGTATCCGCGGGATCGAAGAGGACGACATCATCCGCGCGCTCCTTCGGCACTCGCCGGAGCACGTCCTCGATGAGGTCGCCGTGCGGATCGAGAACGGCGATGCCATTGCCCGCTTCGAGATCCTGGAGGATGAGATGGAGGAGAAGATGGGATTTGCCGGAGCCCGAGGCCCCGATGATCCAGGTATGCTGCAGGCGTTCCTCTTCGGAGACCGTCGCCAGGGCGCGCTGCCCGCGATGGATATTCTCTCCGAGGACACAGGCCTGACGAGAGGTGCCTTCGGGTAGAGCCTTGGTCCGCCGCCGAGACCGGAGCAAGGCCGGATGGCGCACCGACCGATCCGGGAAGTGAACGAAGCCGGCGAGCTCCTCGACGGAGAGGAGCATCCCGGTCCGATACGATTCGCGCCGCAGGATGCTCGCGACATGCTCGGCCTCCCCGTACCCGTCATTGCTGAGGGGGAGGAGCTCATTCCCGCCCGAACGAGCGAACTGCAGGAAGAAGGCTTCTGTCCCGCGCACCAAGTCCCAGGCACGCCGCTCCGACACGGCCTGAGCGAAGACTCGGAGTGAGACCGCAACCAAAGGCGTCCGGAGCTTCTCGGCGGCGAGCTTCGGAAACTCCGGCGCATCGACGAAGACGGACCCGCCGCGGCCGTCGCTCAGGGCTTCGCGCGTCGCCTCCGCCCACGGATTCCGCACGCCCTCAAAGAGGACCTGGACGACGACAAGTTCATCCGCGCCGGCCCGGCTGAGGGCCGGGAGGAGCGAAGCGTAGGGATCGAGAGAACGAGCGCTCGGGAGCGCCAAGGGCAGGAAGAACTCCTGCGAGAGCCCGAAGTCAACCGCGACCTGCGTAGCGGCGGTATCCCACTCTTTGGCGAAGAGGTCCTCGTCTTCTACGAGGCTCGCCTCCGGCGTGAGCGCGCCAATCTGCCCCGCGACGTGTTCGGCATCGATCCGGGCCGAGACGAGCTGCATCTCCACCCGATTGTTACCGCCCACGAGTTCCAGCGCTATGGGCTCATACGCTGTCCGCCAGGCCGAGAGGAGCCGGAGCATCGTCTCGGGCTGGGCCGCGTAATCTTCTGGAACGAGGAGACGAAAGGCAATGAGCACGTCCCGTTCGCCGATCCGGTACGGGGCCGGTTCCTCAAAGGGCTCGGGTGTCTCGGTTACCCGCGGTGGCGACCGAAAGGCGCCTTTGACTCCGTCGATGAGGGCACTGACGAGGGTCGGCCGTTTCCCATCATCGATGACCCCTGGTGTGGCAACGAGATCGGGCAAGACGAAACAGCGCCGAAAGGGCGGCTCCAGGGCGACGGGATATGAAGCCAAGTCCCAACCGCGCCCCCGTGTCTCCTAGGCGTAGAAGCTCCGGGTGATGATAGCCGTCGGGGAGAGCGCGCTCACGAGCCGTCGCCCTGACTACGCTCCCATCCGGGCGAAGACATCTCGCATTATGGGCTTCCGCTCGCCCTCGGTCAGCGGCCGCAAGCCCGTCTGCTTGGCCAATCCGTCGAGCACCTCGACCAAAACGGAGTGAATGACCGACTGGAACATGAGGGCAGTGTCAAGCTTGTAATACGTCAGTGGCTTGAGGAAGTTCTGGACGAAGAAACCGATGACCGGGAGTCCGGCCAGCCAGGCCCAAAAGCCCGACTCCACATGGCCGAGCCACCAAGAGATGAAGAAGCCGTTCCCGAACGGCGCGGCACAGACATGGAAGACGTGTTCCTTGCGCCTGACCTGGAGGTATTCGCGCTTCGCTGAGAACACCCCGCCTTCTGAGAGATTCACCCGCTCCGTCTTCATGTCCCCGAGATTCTGGGTCTGTAAACGGCGCTCAACTTCGGCGTAAAAATCATGGGACGACTGCTGCATCCCATCGAAGCGGTGATTCCAGTGCGAGATGACGGTCGTGGGTACGGTGTGGCCCATGCGGTGCTCCTCCCGTTATGACAGGGCTTGCTTGTTCCAGTCATTATGCGTCCGGCAAGGTCTCGTTTTCAACCGTTTCGGGTAGCCAGGTCGTCGCACTAAACGGCACACTCGGCCGGCCGTCGATCATGAGGCGGAGATAGATGTCGTAGTGAGCGAGATTCATGAGATCCGCAGCCGCGAAGACCGGGGCGAACTCCCGTGCGAAACACTGGGCGTCCTCGGGTCCGAGGCGGAAGGTCACCACGGTGCCGACATTGCCGAGAACGGCATGCCGGACGTCCGGATCAAGCTGCTGCAGGTGCTGATGAGCGAGGACGAGGCCAATCCCGAATTTCCGGAGTTCCGAGATCATGCTCGCGACGGAGCGGGTGGTGAAGCTCTGGAATTCGTCGATGTAGATGAAGTACGGACGACGCTCGGCCAGTGGCAACTCTGCCCGCGAGAAGGCCGCGAGCGAGAGTGTCGTCACGAGCAGGCTCCCTAGGAGATTCGAACTGTCTTCTCCGAGTTCGCCTCGCGACAGATTGACGAGGAGGATTTGCCCGTCGTCCATGACCCGGCGAAAGCGGAGATCGACTTCCGGGGCCACGAGCATGCGGTAGAGCCGGGGGTCGGCGAGGAAAGCACCCACTTTGTTTTGAATCGGGGCGATCGCGTCCTGCCGATACCCGCGCGAATACTTTGGGAATTCCGTGCGCCAGAAGTTCTGCACCTGAGGATTGGCGAGTGCGGCGGCGACTTTCCTTCGAAACGCATCATCGGTGAGGAGGCGGAGGATGTCGGGGAGCGTGGCGTCACCGTATTCGAGGAGCGCATAGAGGGCATTCCGGAGCACATGCTCCATCCGGACGCCCCAGGCGTCGGCCCAGAGTTTCTCGAACGCCTCCATAAGTCCCGAGGCGGCGAGCGGAATCTTGTCTTTCCGAATCTTTCGGAGCGGGTTGTACCCGTACGGCTGCGCGGGGTTCGGGGCGTCGAAAAAGAGGCAGTCCGCCCGGCGTTTGGCGGGGACCGCAGACGCCAAACGTATCACCAGGTCGCCGTGCGGGTCGAGCACCGCTAAGCCTCGGCCGGCGCGGATGTCCTCTCGGGCCAGCGTCTCCAAGAGAGTCGACTTCCCGGTCCCGGTTTTCCCCACGAGATACATATGAAAGAGCCGATCGCTTTGCCGTATGCCGAAGCGTTGATAGGGGGTACGGGCATTGGTCTTCGCGAAGAAGGAGATGTCACTGGGTGTCGGCATCTCCCCACGGTAGCCGATCAGGGAAGTTCGCCAGAGACTCGGCAACTGTGCCGGTTCGGCACATTTTCGAGTCTCGGCGCAGTATGCGAGACGCGTAATGATGGAAAGCGGAATCGTTCTTTACCAGGAGAATCCGCTATGCCTCTTACCACGCTATCGAACCTCGAACTCCTCGCGGTGGTCGTCGGACCGCGCGAGGCCCTCCGCCTCTATACCGGGTCGCTCTCGGCCCTCTTCGCCCCCTCGGGGAACCGCAGCAAATCGCGCGATCGCATCGAAGCGGTCCGTGAGCTCATCCGCCGCTGGCTCCTTGAAGAATTGAAGGGCCGGGACGTGCTTGCGAGCCCGGCCCAGGTGCGGGACTGCCTCGTCTTGCATTTCGCCGGCCAAGAACACGAGTCGTTCATGGTGCTCTTCCTCGACGCGCAGCATCGCCTGATCGGAGTGGAAGAACTCTTCCGGGGAACGCTCACGCAGACGTCCGTCTATCCGCGTGAGATCGTGAAGGGGGCCCTTCGGCACAACGCGGCTGCGGTGATCTTTGCCCACAACCACCCGTCAGGCGTGGCGGAACCGAGCCGGGCCGATGAGCTGCTGACGAGCGCATTGAAACAAGCGCTCGCCCTCGTCGACGTGAAAGTACTCGATCACTTCATCGTGGCGGGAGCAGCGACGGTGAGTTTGGCGGAGAAAGGGGGAATGTAATCGTTTCAGGAAGGGAGAAGATTAACTTCTCCCTTCCTCTTGCTATCGCGTTGGCCGGAATGCTCCGATCCAAACTGAATTGCAGTCAGAGGCCATTTGAGTTCCCAATGCGTGCCACGATTGGTTGGCCCGTCGATCCCTCGCTTGTAGGTTGTACAAACGCCGCCAATGCATTACCAACTGGGCACAAGTATCCGAGCGGACACTAGACTAGGATGGATAATACGTGCTGCCGAACCTCGCAATTCGTCGATATGAATACGTTTGTAGGGCAGCACACCAACTGATGTAACTTGAGCTTTTTGTTCTTCAGTAAGCTCGATCGATATCAACCTGACAACGTCGGGCGATTTGGTATCCATCTCATCCATGACGGCCTCCTCTTGGAAATACTAGGCTTCGAACACCCCCGATGTCATCGGTGCTATCACCCCGTCCGGAAGTGGTACAGAAAACACCCATTCCCGTGGCCATATTATGTGAGCAACAGGCATAGATGTCTAGCCTCGTGCGTGGTATGCGTAGTGGATGGAAGAGTGGGCGTCTAGATATAGGAGCACAAAGTGAGGACACACCGTAATACCGTCGTCAGTCTAGGGGCCGGGACTGCCGCTGCTGGTCGTCGCTATGCAGGAATCACGGGGCGGAAATGGGCGTATGTGGAAAGTGAGGCGGCTCTTGATTGTCGAATCGTCGCCGTGCTTATTGCAACTGCGGCGCGGATTACTCCGCAACTGTTAGAGCGCTTGTATACAGCCGAGTACCCCGACGTGGCTCCTGGTCTGATTCTAGCCCCTGACGGAGGCAGACTTGATGACGTTGTTGGATATCAATTGACGGCTCTGGCTTCACTGGATGGTGATTCGCATCCAGTTCGACCGCTAGTGTCGATAAGTAGCCATCGCCCAATGGAAACCGATACCTTACGTACTATTCGAAAGATTCTGCAGACCGACATGGAATTGCTGTGGCTCTCCGGCCATAGTGACGGCATCGATGCATCGTTGCCAGGAGGGTGCGTGTTGTGCCCAATCGATGAGAAAGGAATAGGATCAAGTTCAAGCACGTGTTGCGGGAAGACTAACTATTGTTTTCGACTCAACAGGACAACGAGAGATATCTTCAATCACCCACGATTGTTTCGCGCCTCGACACTGCGTGCCACACTTGTCGTCGCAGAGATATGCAACGGATTTCTACCAGCGGCGAGTTCAGAGGAATACGAAAACTCTTTGGTTTGGGCTGTGGTTCGTAGTGGTCAAACTGCCGCGATGGCTGCGCCGTGGGCAACATTTATTGCAGCGGAAGACGATTTCGAAGGCCTCAAGGTAGCCATTTCGGACGGTGTGAGCATTGGGCAAGCGGTTGCGGCTTTTAATAGGCGAATATGTGTCTCGAATCCCGGTGCCCGACTTGCTGTTCTCGGCGATCCCGAAGTTACAGTTCATGCGCGTAGCAATGATGCCATTTGGGAGATCCCGTCTCGTTTGCTGACGTGTCCAGAGAGGGAACCCGCACTAGGAGATCCATCTCCTCCTCGTCATACCGTTGACCAGCTTTTAGCCAGCGGCTGTGCTTATCATCACCTATGGTTTCAAGCAGACACTGAGATGGGTTGGGCCGCTCCGTTTAGTTGTGAGTATTGCGCATGCCCAGCGAATCGATACACCATGCGTTACGGGAAGCAATACCGGCAGCTAAGCATCTGTCCGATGTGCGGAATCATTTCGGATGCGCCTACTGGAGGCGTCAGGTGCAGGATCGAAATCGTGGAGGAAGGGTTTGCTGCGATCGCCAATTGTCACCGCGGTTTTCGCATCGTAGGCGTGAGAGTCGGATGCAAGGATGAACGACTAGCACAAAACTGGATTGTGGATATTCCCGTTGATTGCTACCCGGTTGGATTTAGGCTACTGTTGGATTGGCCGCCTGGCCCGATTAAGATATCAATTGTCGTGACTGACGGTACACGCTTTGCAGTATTTTCTCGACGATACAAGAACCGCGAATTCCTGCATGCGCAGATGGGGACAGTCGGATCCCTTAAGAGAACTTTCGAACTAGCGTAAGGGATGAAAGTATGAGCCAGATTGCCAAGAAATTGTCCTGCATGGGGATCGTTCTTCTAAAGTGCGCTGAAAGCGATCTTGAAGTGTTACTGATAGAGAATGATGGCGAAATGGTATTTCCGAAGGGGCATGTTGAGCGCGAGGAGGCCCATACTGCAGCAGCGATTCGAGAAATCTTTGAGGAAACTGGTGTAAGAGTCCAGTTTGCGGATTACAGGGGAAAGATAGATCAGTTTGAGTTCTACTTTGATGGGGAAAAGGCAATCAAGGTGATCGAGGTTCACCTATTTCAACTTGCTACACGGCAGGACCCGAAGCCCAATCTTGCGGAGGGGATTTCAAAAGCCTATTGGCATCCGAGTGCAAAGGCGCTTGTTGACTTAACGCACGACGACGCAAGAGAAGCGCTCCGCAAGGCAATTGCTAGGGCAGGGTACTAGAGGCATGTGAGGCGTAATGTTACTGATTTGCCTCGATGGTCCGAACGGTGTGGGGAAGAGTTCTGTTCGGAGAAAGCTTGAGTTGCTTCTCAAACAGCAGGGAGTGCAGGTTGCGGCAGTATCGGACAGCGAAGCGATCTCATTGTGGAGACGCTCGTCGTACTCGTTCGTTGAGTGCAGGAAGAAACTTCAAGACAACGCCGCAAGGCGTGGCGCTGTAGTAATTCAGGAAAGAGGCTTGCTTTCTCATTGGGTGTTCGATCACGGGCACCGCTGTCGACCCATTCGTGGGATTGTGTGTAGGCAGTGTGAAATCGAAGCAGCTCGGCCAAATAGACTCGATTTTGCACTGACTGCTCCGCTCTCCGCTCTTCGGCGTCGTCATCTCTTGCGTGGCGCTTTCAAGCTCCACCAAGACATCGAGAGCCAACACAGAAATTTTTCGAAAGTTGCTCAAAAGCTTAGGTGGTGCGTGCTGAAGAGCGCTTTACGGTCGTCTTCGCGCGTCAATGCCTCGAGAATAGCCGCAGCAGCAAAGAGATTCTTGGATGACGAAGTTTGTTCGATCCAAGTTCCGTCGTGCCGTGTTCTCACCGAGATGGAACTCAATGATCTCAGATCGCTATTTCCTGGATCTACACTTAGTCAAAGCGTAGACCAGTGGCCAGTTCGCTTAATTCTAAGGATCGGGTCCCAGGTGGGTGGATCAGTCAAGGAGGCAAAGCGATCATTGTCGATGGCAGTTGGGAAAATTACTCAACCGAGTTTGTTTGGGAACATCCATTCGGAATCCAAAGCGAGCGTCAATCTCGCCACGTATACGCCCTATGGTGTGACACGAATTTCCGACGGGGTCTATGTAATCGGGCCGCCCATGTCAGATGTAATGGACAGGCTTGACGAACTGATTGCCGCCGAGTTCGAAGCGGTAGGTGCAGTAAGGTGTGGTCTGCCCTCCCTCTTACCAAATTGGGTCATGGCCCAGTATGGGAAGGAGTTTCTTGGCGCTATTGCCCACAGGATTGCGGAACATGAGGGCAGCGTGGATGCGCCAAGCTATCTTAGTCACGCTGCCTGCCTCCCTGTGTATCCGACTCTTCGCGGGCAGAGATTGTCGAGTTGTCACTTGGTTACGGGCCAAGCAACCTGCTTTCGGAACGAGATGGAGTATGCGTGGCCTCGACTCCGGGAGTATCACGTCAGGGAGTTTGTCGCAGTTGGGTCTGAACCGGACGTTGAACAAGCGATCATAGGAGCATTGAAACGACTCCTCGGGCTTCTTGATGCAATAGGGGTGTGTGTTGACTTGATACCCGCCACAGATGTCTTTATCGAGGATATTGGGATCCGGGCTTTTCAGCGCATTTCAGGCGCGAAGACCGAGCTAGTGTTTAGAAATGCGAGTCCGTTTGCCATTGGGTCAGTCAATAGGCATAGGAGCCACTTCAGCAGGCACTGGTCAATTGAGGTTCATGGACAACTCGCGGTTAGTGCGTGCATCGGAATCGGACTGGAGCGTATTGCCTCTGCCTTTCTGTCAGTGAACGGCATGGATCCGAGCACGTGGAAGAGCGTGCTTTCTGCGCCACATTACCAAGCAAGCTGACTTGTTCGTGAAAGCGCGTGAATACCTGGATTAAGGAATTCGACGTACGAGAGTTTGAAGCTAGGCTGCCTGAACTGGGAGTCGAGGGCGGTTGTATCTTGTACCTAGCCGGCTCCACAGCTGCACTGCCAAAATCTGAACACCTCTACGATGTAATTCTCGACGGCTTTGTTCGTGCAGTCGGTGAACAGGGTACGATAGTTATGCCAACGTTCTCTTTTGAGTTCTGCGATAGAGCATTCTTCGATCCGAAGTCTAGCGATACATACTGCGGTCGGTTATCGACCGCATTTCTCCGCCGCAATGATGTTTGCAGAACATGGTATCCACCTATTCATACGGTTGCTGTCGTGGGAACGCACAAACAGCACCTACTTTCGTTGCGGCCAACGACTGGATTTAGTGCCGGATCTGCCTTTGACTGGATGGTAAGCATGCCAACGCTCATATGTCTCTTCGGCGTGTCGGTTGCCGACGGAATGGCGCATATTCATTGGCTCGAAGAGAAATTTCGCGTTGGGTATAGAAAGCTCAGGAAGTTCACGGGGGTGGTGCGCATTGACGGAAGTGATATTCGCCAAACGTTTTCACGGTATGTACGGGTTCAGGGGGTGGTGCCGTCGGCGGTAGGGGCATCGCTTGCATTCGAAGAAAGCGCAGTAATAAGAACGGCAATCATCGGTTCAGTTCGGATAAAAACCTTCGGTCTATCGGCGTATATAGAGTTCATGACTTCCAGATTTGAAAGTGATTTGGATTTCCTCATCTGATAGGCCGTATTGGGATGAAGGAATTTATTACTTACCTGGAATCGGAGCTGGGGTTGGAAAAGAACGCCATCTCGAGCAGCGATCACCTGGGGTTTTGTGAATGGTGGGACTCCACCAATCATGTATCGGTGTTGCTCGCGATTTCTGCGTGGTGTGAGATCGAGTTAACTGTGGAGATGGCCGAACGGCTAACCTCCATCGAGCAGATTACTGAATTTGTTGTTGCCAACTTCAGCAGAGATAGCCAATGACACAGTTAGTCGCCAGGACTGGACATCGCCTTGATTGGCTGAAAGTTCAAGTCACAAGGTTGTGCAATTTTTCTTGCAGTTTCTGTAGTCAAGCGGACTGGGCGAGCAGAGAGACGATTGATCTTGACGCTCTCGAACGGTCAGTTCTATCGAGGCTGGATGCTCTTCGATTGCTTATCGTAACCGGCGGCGAACCGTTGGCGAGGTTTAGTATCTTGGAGCAACTGGTAAGCCTTGCTCGATCCCGGGGTACCGAAGTCGGAATATTTTCCAACCTGTCCCTGCTTACGCGAGAGAGGGCAATTGCGCTGCGGCAAGCGGGCGTTTCCTGGTTCAGGACGACCCTAAACGGCAGCCGCGCGGATGTTCACGAGAGAACATATCCAGCTAATTCCTATGCCACAACAATGGCTGGAATTGAGGCAGCTCGCTTAGCTGGCACGCCTGTGAAGATTCGAACTACTGTTTGTAAAGCAAACATTCATGACTTAGGGGATCTCATCAGTTTTGCAAACGCCATTGGGGTCGTTGAGGTTGATGTACGACCGTACCTTCCCCTCGGCGACTGCAATACACATAATAGCTTTGCGCTGGATTCCCGGTCACTGATATGGGCAGCAGCACGCATCCTTCAATTACAGGATGTTTGGAAAGGCAAAGTGCAACTCAAGCTTCTTCCAAACTGGTTCGATTTTCTGTATCGCGACATCGCATCTGGCTCGCTAACAGCCTGTGAGCAATGTCATTGCGGGCGCAAGTATCTCTACATTGATGCTGCTGGAAACTATCGCTCATGTGCAGGGCATAGAGCAGTCTTGGGTTCGATTTTCGAAAGCAATATTGAAGAGATTTGGGACGGCAGTGGGCAACTGCAAGAGACGCGATCGTACCAACAGGATCTGTACTGTGAAACGTGTCCTCGTAAGGCGGCATGCCACAGCTCTAACTGCCACCTGGTCAATTATGAGGCTCATGGACGGTTCGACAAGGTAAATCCGACCTGTCCGTCTTGGAACATGGAGCCGGAGAGCGCGCTGGTTGGGTTTAAAAAAGTACGGCAGATCTTTGCGGAAGCACTTCAAGCGTTTGAGCACGAATTCAAAGAACAGGGCTCGGCAAAGAGTCGTGTTATATGGCTCTCCGCACAATGAACCATCACCGAGTTCTCGCCATCGGCGCAGCGGGGAAGTGGTTCAATGATACATATGAACCCCTGATTGCAAGCGCCTCGGATCAATGGACGCTTGTTGGCGTTGCGGATGTCGATACTGCGTTAAAGACCCGAAATCCAGCGACAGGAGTTGCGCATATATCCCTAAAGGGAACAATTGACAAGGATATTTCTGAAGTTAAGCAGTGCTTTATTGATTTAGCGCCAGATTTAGTGATTATTTCAAGCGATCCAGTAAGCCATTTTGCATATGCTGATGCAGCAATGGCTGTTGGCGCGGACGTGATTTGTGACAAGCCGCCCATCGCAATTGCCCATCAACTACGACGTGCGGGGCGGGCGGGTGAGGAGATTCGTCATCAGTATGCGAATTTAGTAAGGAGACAGTCGGCTTCAGTCCATCGAAGACATCGACCAAGGAAATGTCACTTCCTACTGCCACTTCGAAGGAGGCAACACTTTCCCTACGGACAGATACTCAATTGGGTCGGAGAAATCAAAGATAGATACGGTGTCGACGTCTCATGCATGGATGTGGCGTTCAACGATGGTTCGTTCAGATTTGCTGGGGAGTACGATCGCCCTGGGGCCCATGGATATCGCCAGGGACTAGGCGTCATGACTCATACTGGATACCACTTCGTAGACTTTGTCGCCGCTTGTTGTGCGCCAAGTACTAAGTATGATGTATTGCGTGTTGAGTGCACCCGGCTGGAATCGCACACTACCGATGGCAATGATGAAATTGTAGAGGCAGCTTTTCGCCAACTTCTTGCCCACTCCCTTCCTTCGCTATGCCCCGACGCGGAGTCCGCGCCAACGGCGGGGTCGAGTATAGTTGCTGAAACGGATGCACGGATGTCGTTGTCTGTGCTCCACGCCGGTGGACAGCGTACGAGAATCTACCTTTCGATATTGCATCGTGGTTGCACGCGGCGGAAAGCTTTTCATTATCCTATGGATACGACTCATGATGTCGGCAGAGTGGATGATGTCATGTTGATATTGCAACAAGGCCCTTTCCAGTCTATCCAGATGTCAATTACTGATAATGCCGGAGGCGTTACCCCACACGGTTACGGTCATCTCGTGCGCCGAGTTCATCCGCTTGTTGCGGTTGATTTGGGGATTGGTGAGATCGTCCATCAAGTCCCGCTTTTGATTCCGGGCGATGCCGCGAATGCGTATAGAGAAATCGTGGAAGCTTTTTTGGGTGCGTGCACCGAATCGTGTGATATATCAAAGGATCATCCGCTGCATACATTCACATTGGAACGTCAGGCGCTATCAGCCGAGTTTTACGCCTCCTACTTTGATTGATCGCGATAGCCTTTGTGCTTTTGGCTGCGAAGGTATCGTCATTCCTTCTGTACCTGCCTCAGATGCAATCTGCTCTTTCCTTACAGCTAGAGGTAACTCTCCATCAGCTTTCGTTCTTCTTTCACGGCCCCCATGCGGGATACATCACGGGCCGAACGCACCACACCGCGAATCGCCTCGTTGGTCCAGTTTTCTCTCTGGCCGGCAGCGAGAAAGAATCGCAGCGAGCTCGCCATCGGTACCGACGGAAAGCGCTCCCGGTGAATCCGCCGCGCTTTCCCGTCATCAAGAATCACGGCGTGGCCTTGTAGGGCGGCAACGGCCATCGCGGCGCTTTCGCCATCGCCCAAGCAACTCTCCGGCATTCCCGATACGAGACTGAGATAGACGTCATACTCGTCATCCGTCATGCGATGACTCAAGAGCAGTCCGTGGCCCATCAGCTCATTCAACGCGCTCTTGTGGCAGAGATGAGGCATTGGGTGGTGCCGAATCTCCGCGAGCGTCCGCTCCTCGACCCAGCACGGAGTGTTGATGGCGGCGAGCACGTTCGCAGAGCGCCCACATCCGAGAAGGTTGATGATGGCGCTCGCATCGAGCACGAGGGGAGACGACGGAAACGCATCAAGGCGCTGGGTCAAACGCAGCTCCTCCTGCGGCCGAAACCTCGGACAGCACCCGCCGGACGGTCACCAAGTCGAGGTCGAGCTTATGCGCGATCTGCTGCTCTGACAATAGCTCGCGATCGAATGCCACCCCGGCCAGCAGCAAGAGGCGGGGCGTGAAGCGCGCCGCATTGGCATCGTTCCCCATTTCCTTGCGTACGGCTTCCAAGTGCTTCGAACCGAGCCCTTGCTCTCGAAGCGATTCGAATAGCCCTCTATCGACCAAACCCAATCCCTCCAGCCGGCGCACCATCGCCTCAATGGAGACGTTGAAGTAGATCGCCATCATAAGGAGATGGCGGACAGCAAAGTCGCCGGCGAGGGACTTGAGTTCTGCTACCTTCTTCCGCACCGATACGGCTGGCATGAGGAACGCTCGGGCGAAAGCGTCGCAGAATTTATCCTCTTTGTCATCAAAACGGTCGCCTTCGAGGAGGACGGCGGGGCCGAGTTTGCGGAGGAGCGGATGGCAGATCTCATGCGCCGCGGTTAGCCGGCGACGGGCCAGCGGGTGCTTCGCATTGACCAGAACGAAACCGCCGAACGTCTCGTCGAATGCCGTGGCGCCACTCACCCGGGAGGGGAGCGGCCGTTCGAAGACGCGCAGTCCGAGATCTGACTCGATGAGCGCATTGAGATCCTGGATGGGACCGAGGCCAATACCGAGGCGCTGTCGAAGCGACAGGGCGGCATCTTCCGCTTGCTGGTCAAGCGGGCTATCCCGATCGAACGTGAGCGGGGGAAAGTCGAGGTGCGGATGCGGGCTCCGCACCAGCGTTTCGATCTCGATCGCTGAGGCGGCGAGCTTGTTCAGCTGCAGCATGACCGCGAGTTCGTCGGCCTCTTGCGGTCCGGTGGTCTGGCTCCGAAACTTGACCTCCATGTCGAGGGGTTGCCGACTCTCCGCGAGGAGGTCGCTCTCCGGGATGTGGTACAGGCCGGCGAAGGCCCGCAGTTCGCTCGGCGTGATCGGTCGCCTTCCCGCTTCGATGGCGACCACCGTCGTCCGGGCCATCCCCACCACCTGGGCGGCCGCTTCCTGGGTGAGCTTGGCGAGGGTGCGCGCATTCTTCAGCCGGGCGCCGAGTGCTTCTGGTCGGATTGAGAGTAGAAATGCCATGTTAGCCTCTTGCCATTTCCTGAATCCAGGAGCGCTCACCGCAGGCGGCGAGGAACTCACGCCATTCGGTGGCATGCTGAAGAAGGAGTGTCATCAGGAGCCCGTGAATAGCCTTCGTATCCTCGGAACGATCCCGAGCCAGCGCGGCCGCTTCAGTCCAGATCGCCGTGTTTTGGGAGTCGTTCGCCAGGTCAGCGAGACGTTGCATGCTGCGACAACTGTTTCCGGCGAGGTCGAGGAACGCCTTCATTTCTCGAGGCGGTTGATCATCGGCGATGGCCGCGTCCTCCAGCCGCTCCGCCGTCAGGTCCGAGAATTTGTAGGTCGTCGTATCGACGATTCCGGAGGAGAGCGCGGAAACTCGCCTCAGCAGGCAGTTCCCACACACTCCGCAGTGCACCCGTGCGCCGTCGAGGTTGGCATGACGTTGGTCGTAAGAGCATGACCAGTGTTCGTCGACCCAACGCTTGGTATCCGCCTCGATGGCCGCCAATTGCGACAGAACCTGCCCTTTGGTCTGAAAGAGGGCCGGGTGCTCGAACGCGACATCGGATCGCCCGGTCAGGCATTCCAGGAGCCGTCGCAAGCGATGCGTGAATCCCGGATGGCAGCTCCGATGCGGACCTTCGCTCCCGAGCGGCGCGAGTACCCCACCCCAACTTCCCTGTCCGTTTTCCGGAATGACTACGCGTCCGGATCCCGCGAGGAGTGCGCCGTACGCGGCGAGGAGGTAGAAGATGAACGGGCGCGAGCGATAGGATGGTTCGGAATGGTGCTGCTTGGTGATGTTGAAGGGTATCGGGATATCGCGCACGTCGCCGCGCCAGGTGCGGCGGCAGAACTCTCGCCAAGTCTTGGCACTTGACCGGGAGTCAGTGAAGACGCAGACGAACTCGGACTCAGGTTCGCGTGCTTGAAGCAGGCGTAGCTGGGCGTAGGAGTCGAGACCGTGGCTGTACGGGAGAAACACGTGGGGGTGGCCGGGCGACAGCCTGATCGGCGACTGGCCGAGCGGCTGCGGGCGCTGTTTCCTGCTTCGGAACGAGAAATGCCACGAGTCGCTCGTGAGATAGTCGAGGCACTCCTCAAGGGCCTCGGTTACCTCACGACTCGACCAAAGCGTCTTGTCGAGAACGGCTATCTCGACATCAATCTTGCGCACCCAGCCTTCGCTGTGATGACGCTTGATAGCGCGATCGGCATACGCGACCACGCCGATGACGGACATGAGGTCGTGCGCGAGATCGCTGCTGGCTGAGAAGCAGTATTCCTCCAGGAGCTTCGAGTCGATACGGATTTCGTCCCCGAGACGCACGACGTGAGTTGCGCCATTCTGACGAACCGAGGCGTTCGTTTCTACGAGCCGAACGCTTCCAGCCGTGGCATAGGCAGCGAGGGGTTTCATGGGACGCGCAACCGGAGCGGTCGATTAAGAAGATCGGCGGCCGCCTCTTTCGTATCCTTTCCGCGCCGCCGCTTGGGGACTTCTTCCACCTTGCATGCTTTCGATGCCGCCGCAAGCCTGGCCCGGACTTCGCCGGCTTCTTTCTGTCCGTGCTCTCGGCGCACCATGGCGCACGCATGCTCGATGCCCGCCGATATCGTCGAGCGGAATACTTCTCCGAGCGTGTGATCGAAGAGATCGGCCCGTGCCCCGTCACGGGCCAGTACGCCGCGTGCCGTGTCGCAGAGCTTCCGTTCTGCTGACGACCCACATTTCTGCTCGAACTCCGTGATGACGACACCCTGACTTTCCGATCGAAACAGGTCGCGATGGGCCGTTTCCAGTTCGGCTTTGAACGATGCAGACCACCCCTTCCCGATGCCGGCGCCGAGCTCGGCCTGCACCGCGCGGGTGATGGCTTCCGGAACCCGTTCGGCATCAGCCTTGCGGCAAACGTACCGGAGCACGGACCGCCATGGTCGCGGCAGAGAAACGGTCCGGTGCAGATCGTCGCGCATGCGCCTCTCCCAACATTGTCAGCAGAAGAATACCATTGCCGTTTACATTGTCAATATTATTCAGGGCGCGCTTCTGACAATGTCAGACAGCGTGGAGTGATGGGGTGGCGAATCGAAGAATGACAGCAAACCGCGTGTGGCGTTTTCTAGCCACTAGACCGTGCTGCATACAGCAAAAAAAAGGCCCCGAAACGGGGCCTTAGAAAGCTTTGGTCTAGGTTTTAGAGCCGCAACGGCGCTTGCAACTCTAGGGGCATCCAGCGCCTGTGGTGTCCCTGATAAATAAAAATGTGTCGCAATAATCTCGATCATTCAGTTGTGAGGGATGCGATTCGCTCTTCCCTCGGGGCATACATGAATTCCGCTCAAACAAACTCAGCTCACACGAAGATTTTATATTCCCTTATGCTTCCGTCTTGCCCTCTCAAAAATAAGGCATTGCCGGTCTCGTACTCAGCAATGACTTCTTCATAAAGCCGTAGCGCATTCTTCACGACCTCTGCGTAAGAGGTAGCTTCGGTTTTTTCCTTAAGCACCCGCAGTCTGCTCATCGACTTTTCCGGGAACTCCATTTGAACCCGGGTCGTACTACTGTGGGTATCTGCAATGTCTTTCGTCACTCTCGTCGTCCAAAGTAGAAGCCAAGCACAAGGGTTAGCACTGGAACGAATATACAGCCGCTCACTTCGAGCGCCACCATTTCACCAACAGCGAAAGAGTAGGTCGCTGCCGCCATTAGTGCCATGCCACTTCCCACCACTACCGCCTTAGCGATCCAATTGCGTGTCGTACCGTGATCATCACTTACTGTTGCAACACTACTTACGTTGAATTCTTCCCCACACTTCACTTCATATTTCATTCGGCGGGCCTTTATTAGCGCCACCATCTGAGAACGTCTGTCCCCCGGGTCCGTTACTACACAAGAAGCTGATGGGTCAGATGACGACAACTAGTATCGTCCCAGGGAACAAACCGCTCCCCATCAGCGAACACGATCAAGACTCCGCAGAATTGGCAATCGGCAGGGTCTGTAAGTAAAGCTCAAAATGCAGTTTCATGGTCACTCCTAACTGGCACCACTACGTGCGTTGGTTACACAAAGAGTTCTGGCATTCCTCCCAGAACAACGTTTTCTAGGCATCCCGCCTAGGAACATAGAAATCCTCTTCATTCAAGACGCCATTTGTTTGCGTCAGGAAGATTTAACATCAAATTATTATCAAATGTCAAGGTGTTTATCATCACTATTTGCTTTCAATTGGTTAGCAGAAGACTGGAATGTCCAGCTCTAGTCAAAGACTTGCCCGATAGATTCCCCTAATAGTGCCGAATTGGCACATCCCTGCGTCATGCCAACTCTTGCAGTGCATGGCACTATGGCTGTATGCCAATCATGGAGGAGACAATCGAGCGGTTCCGTGCGAGGATGAAAGCGGACTATGGCGAGGACCTTTCCTTCGCCGACGCGAAGGGCCGCTACTTGGAACTCTTGAACCTGTTCTGGATACTGGCCCACAAGGCGCCGAAGGTCGGGAAGCCTCTGCACGAGCCACCGCCTCCACCGTGGCTGTGATCTCCCGCACGTTCTCCAGTAGCTTCAGGAACGACTCGTCTTGTGATTCGAATAGGGTTCGAA
Source organism: uncultured Bdellovibrionales bacterium (assembly GCA_964385515.1). Taxonomy (GTDB): domain Bacteria; phylum Patescibacteriota; class Minisyncoccia; order Moranbacterales; family UBA1568; genus SSEF01. Next base: position 65,194 of record CAYLPD010000001.1, on the reverse strand, counting down.
TGTCATCAAGGAATCCCGACCATGTTGACCGGATACCGGTGATAGGGCTGGTATGTCCCCGGTGCAAACGGTTGCCTGAGGCCAGTGGAGTTTCCAGGTAGGGTTGTGGTACACTGAAACAGTAAGCTTTGATGGTTTTGCCCTTATGGAATGTCCATATTTATCTGTTTTGATCCCCGCGTACAAAGAGGGCGAACGTATCGGACACAATCTCCTTGAAATCGATCGTTACCTGAAGGGGAAAGCGTTCACGTACGAAATTATTGTTGTTGTGGATGGGTCGCCTGATAATACCGCCGAAGTGGCGGGTAATTATGCTCTGACCATTCCTCATTTGCGCGTCATCAATAATCCGGAGAACCATGGCAAAGGGTACGTGGTCCGTCAGGCGCTTCTCGAAGGCAAAGGAAAGTTTCGAGTGTTTCTTGATGCTGATGGTTCGACATCTATCACTCACCTGGATAGCTGTCTTCCATATTTCGAAGAAGGTTACGATGTGGTGATCGGTTCGCGAAAGATCGAAGGTTCTTTCATCCAGGTGCACCAGCCCCGCCACCGTGAGATCATGGGTGAAGGAGGGAACTGGCTCATTCGGATACTGCTTGGTTTATGGCGCTTCCCCGATACACAGTGTGGCTTCAAGGCACTCTCCGCGGAAGCTGCCCGTGCCATTGCGAGCCGAATGGTTGTTGACCGTTTTGGTTTTGATTTTGAACTCATTGTTCTCGCTCGAGATCTCGGTTTCAAAATTAAACAGATTCCTGTGCGTTGGATGAATGAGGAGGGGTCAACGGTGAGTCTCACCGGACCCAATGGCTTCATTCAGGTCCTGATTGATCTCTTTAAGACAAGGTGGAGATTATTGATTGGTCAATACAAGATCAGTGAGTACAAGCGTGCAGAATAGCCAAAACAGAGCGCCGATACAAGAACAAAAACTATGGTTATTGCAGAAAATGATAAACCACAGAAGAAAAAAGCTTCTGTCTCTGAGCTTCGGCAAGATATTGTGACGGGAGATTGGGTCATCATCGCAACGGTACGAGGGAAGCGACCGGATGATTTTGTGGTGTCATCGCGCGTCGAGGGACAGGGGAGTCCGGATATTTTTGCTGATCCACAGGCGAGCGGTCAAGAGGAGGATACGTTGATTTATACGCGACCGGATGGGGAGTGGAGTCTTCGGGTCTTTCCCAACAAATACCCAGCCGTATCACGCTCGAATGGACGGCCAAAATCATTGGCTGATGGTCCCTATTTTGGTATGTCAGCCGTTGGATATCATGAGGTTATCGTGACCCACGATGCGAAGCGTTCTCTTGCGGAGCTCGAAACTTGGCAGGTGGCGGAGCTGTTGGATGCATACCAAGATCGATACCTCTCGCTCATGAACAAGGCAAGCGTGAATTATATTCAGATATTTCACAATCATGGTCAAGAGGCAGGAGCTTCTATCCCGCATCCGCATTCACAGCTCATGGCGATTCCGGTGGTTGCGCCGTATGTTGAATCGATTCTCTCGGGTGCTGAGCGGTTCTACAAGAGTCATCGGCAGCGAGTGTATGGAGTTATGGTGGACTATGAGTTGGAGAAGGGGAAGCGACTCGTGTTTGAGAATGATGACTTTGTTGTGTTTGCACCGTATGCGTCACGCGTTGCCTTTGAACTCTGGGTTGTTGGCAAGCGTCCAAATCCATATTTTGAACGTATCACCGATGAAGAGAAATTTAGCTGCGGGGAGGCGCTTCAGAAAGCATTGCAATCAATTCATAAGGGGCTGGGTGATCCAGCGTACAATTTTTATCTCTACACTGCACCTTGTGACGGCAAGGACTATCCACACTTCCAATGGCACATTGAAATTGCTCCGCATACATCTACATGGGCTGGGTTCGAGCTTTCGACAGGGATCGAGATTTCCTCTATCGAGCCGGAAATGGCTGCCACTTTCTTGCGAGAAAAACTGGAAAACGAATAACGTATGTCACCGTTCTTCGTTATTGGTAATCTCAAGATGAATCTATTCACCCGAGCTGAGGTGAACGAATACTTGTCTCAACTGCGCCGTGAGTCAGCGGGCAAAGCCTTTGTTCGAGCTCGGGGGATCATTGCTCCACCGCTGATCCATCTGCATGCCTTCAATCACTTGCCCAACGGATTTACGTTGGCAGCTCAGAATATGGGATGGGAAACGAAGGGAGCATTTACGGGCGAGACCTCCCCACTCATGCTCAAGGACGCTGGTGTAGGGCATGTCATTCTCGGCCACAGTGAACGTCGGATGTATGCTGGTGAGACAGATGAACTCGTGGCTAGGAAAGCGAAGCTCGCTTTGAAGGAAGGCATTACTCCGATTATCTGTCTCGGTGAAACGCAGGAGGAACGTCAACGCGATCAGACCGTCAGCGTTATCGAACAAACCATCCGGACTGTTTTCGACGGACTTTCACCACTTATGGCGGAACGGATTATCATTGCGTACGAACCACGTTGGGCGATTGGCACCGGACTGACACCGACGACCGCCGATATCCTCCAGGTGAAGGTCTATCTGAGAAAACTTCTTTCTGGCATGTACGATCCAGCATTGGCTGAGCGCATAGCGGTGATTTACGGTGGCTCGGTGAAGGCCTCTTTGCTTCCAGCTGTTTCTTGGGAAGCAGAGATGTCGGGCGTGCTTGTCGGCGGAGAGAGTTTGTATCCACGTGAACTCACCAAGATGATGCTTGATGCAGAACGTCATTTTAATCTCATCCAATGATCTTATGCACATATCGGCGAAGAAAATTCTGACGGAGGCTCAGGTCAATGGCTACGCTGTTGGTGCATTCAATACGGTCAATCTGGAGACGACGTGGGCGATTCTTGAAGCCGCAGCTGATCGTCGGTCACCGGTTATTATCCAAATGACGGAGAAGACTTTTCAGTATGGGGGAGGACATGCCATGTACCATCTCGTGAAGAATATCGCCGATTTTTATTTTCCAGACATCCCACTCGCTATCCATCTTGATCACGGGCGAAACATAGCGGTGGTGCGTGAGGCTCTGGCCATTGGGTTTAAGTCAGTCATGATGGATGCCTCCACTCTCCCGTACGAAGAGAATGAAGAAGCGACGGCGATGATAGTCCGCGAGGCACATACAAAAGGAGCTACGGTTCAGGGCGAGCTGGGTAATGTTCCGTACAAAGGCGAGGTGACTGATATGGAACACATGGATTGGGATAAATACATGACGAATCCGGCTCAGGCGGATGCATATGTCCGGTCGACCGGTGTTGATACATTGGCTATTGGTATCGGGAATGCCCATGGTTCATTTCCTGAGCGGCCTCTCCCTGACTTTGATCGATTGGCAGCAATTCGCGAACGTATCAAGCTTCCACTCGTCCTCCATGGTGCGTCGGATTGGGAGGGTGAGAAGGTAGCTCGGGTTATTGGTCTTGGGGTAGCGTGCTTCAATGTCGAAACGGCAACGAAGACAGCCTTTATTACAACGCTCCGTGAGACGCTCCCGATGAATGAAGCTATCGATATTCGGAAGATTTTGATGCCGGCGCGTGAGAGCTTTCGCGAGGCCGTGAAAAAGAAAATGGATCTTTTTGGTTCAACGGGTAAAGCATAATTAATAATGCTGTCATTATGGAAAAGAAACGAATTGCGATAAACGGTTTCGGGCGGATCGGCCGAGCAGCATTCAAGATTGCGCTCGAAAAGCCCGAGCTTGAAGTTGTGGCAATAAATGATTTGACCGAAGCCAATATTCTCGCCCATCTGCTTGCGCATGATACCGCTTATGGACAGTATGCGAGAACCGTGATCGCCGGGGAGAAAAAACTAGTGGTCGAGAACAAGGAATATCCGGTATATGCTGAGCCCAATCCGTTAAAGCTCCCCTGGAAGGACCTGGCGGTAGATGTTGTTCTTGAATGTACGGGTCGTTTCACTGATAAGGACGCCTCGGCCCAGCATATTACGGCCGGGGCAAAGCGGGTGATTCTCTCCGCTCCTTCAAAAGGGGATGATGGTGCGGTACCGACATTTTTGCTCGGTGTCAATGCGGATCACTATGCTGGGGAAGCGGTTATTTCCAATGCATCGTGTACGACCAATTCTCTTGCGCCTATCGCGAAAGTTATCCATGAACGCTTTGGAATCGAGAAGGCTCTCATGAGTACCATCCATTCCTATACCGCGGATCAGACATTGCAAGATGGTCCACACAAGGACTTCCGTCGAGCGAGAGCCGCGGCACAGAATATTGTGCCCACCACGACGGGGGCAGCGATTGCTGTCACACAGGTAATACCCGAACTCAAGGATCGTTTTGATGGTCTCTCGTTTCGTGTTCCGACAGTTGTGGTCTCATTGACTGATTTTACATTTCTACTGAAGAAGAAGACCACGGTGGAAGAGGTGAATGCCATTCTCTCTGAGGCTAGTCGCAATCCGCGTTTCGCACATGTGCTGGATGTCACGGATGAACCACTCGTCTCCTCAGATTTTATTGGCAATCCACACTCTTCAATTGTTGATCTCTCACTGACCAAGGTGGTGGATGGTGATCTCGTGAAAGTTGTTGCGTGGTATGATAACGAATGGGGCTATGCCAACCGTTTGGTTGAGATGGCATCTTTGGTGAAGTAAAAACAAAATCTGCAGGACGATATGTACGACGTCCTCATTCAAAACGGGACTTTGATCGATGGCTCTGGGGAGCCGATGTTTCGGGGTGACCTGGCGGTTCAAGAGGACCGAATTGTCGCCTTGGGCAACGTAAGCGGTGCGGCAGAGCGGGTGATCGACGCAACGGGAAAATATGTGACCCCAGGCTTTATCGATGTTAATAATCACTCAGATACGTATTGGGAACTCCTTGCTTTTCCTGAGCTGGAGAGTCTCCTCTACCAGGGGATTACGACTATTGTCGGTGGTAACTCGGGGTCTTCATTGGCGCCGTTGACCCGCGCGGATATCATCCGTTCGATCCAGAAATGGACGGATGTGAGTCGCGTGAATTTCAACTGGCTTACACTGGAAGAATTTTTCTCGGTTGTGGAAAAGCGTCGGCCGGCGGTTAATTTTGCGACATTGGTTGGTCATGGGACGCTTCGGCGTGGCGTCATGAAAGATGAAACGCGCCCGATTCATGATACGGAAGTGGAGATGATGGAGCATCTTTTGAAACAGGCGCTTCGACAGGGGGCCATTGGTTTTTCTACGGGACTTCTCTATACTCATGCCCGCGGGGCGCATACCAATGAGATCCTCCGTTTGGCGGAACTGTTGAAAGGCGGGAAAGGGGTCTATGCGACATATGTCCGAAATGAAGGAGAGGGGCTTGTTGGGGCTGTGGAGGAAGCTGTGAAGGTGGCTCAAGCAACAAAAATCCCCCTCCATATTTCCCATCTCAAGGCTGTTGGAGAGAGGAATTGGCCACTGATGGATGAAGCTGTTAGTTTGATTGAAACTGCTGCGTTGAATCAGCTGGATATTAGTTTTGATGTGTATCCATATACGGCTACTGGCTCGGTACTCTATACTTTCCTTCCGACATGGATTACTGAGAATGGGGCCCGACTCATGCTCGCACGTCTTCGCGATCCAGAGGTGAGGAGTGCGGTAGTCACCGAGATGCGCCAGAGCGACATTGATTATTCATCCATGGTTCTTTCGGTGACCAACCTTGGTAGGATGTTGACTCGTCGCAAAATTTCCGATATCGCGAATCTCCACGGGAAGCCGCCCGAAGAAGTGATTATTGATGTTTTGCTGGCGAGTGAAGGTCGCGCCATTGTTTCACTTGAAACACTCTCCGAAAAAAATGTGCACAAAGCGATTCGTCACCCGTTCTCGATCGTGAGTTCGAATGGTTCTGGCTATAATCTCAAACATGCTGAAACAGGCGACCATGTTCATCCACGGAACTTTGGGACTTTTCCACGTGTGTTCTCGGAATACGTTCGACACCAGCGTTCACTTTCTTGGGAAGAGGCGGTGCACAAGATGACCGGGAAACCGGCTCAGAAGTTCCAACTGAAAGATCGTGGTTTCCTCAGGGTTGGGGGAGCTGCGGATATCGTTGTCTTTGATCCAGATATCATCGCAGACAAGGCAACGATGGAAGACCCGTATCAGTACGCGGTCGGTATTGAGTCCTTGCTTGTGAACGGTGTTTTGACGATTGAGAACGGGGTGTATAATGGCAAGCGGCCTGGTCGGGTCTATCGGAGGCCTCACTCTTGGTTCTCGTGGTGATGTTTTCGTCTGTTATGCCATTTCGCGATCTTGTTCCCAGGGCATTCCTGGCATTCTATGGAGTGCTCTTTGTGTGGTTGGCGGTTGACCCTTTTGACCGATCGGTCTGGTGGGCAGAAAATATCCCCATCATAGGCATCGTTGTCTTGCTCGGAATATTCTATATTCGGGGTATTCGATTCTCTCCACTTGCCTACGCCCTCATGAGTGTGCTCGTGTACCTGCACACTATTGGAGGTCACTATACTTTTGAGCGGGTGCCTTTTGACTGGTTCAATCATCTTTTTGGTTTTGAACGCAACATGTATGATCGAGTGGCTCATTTTGCCGTGGGTTTCTATGCATTTGCGTTTGCGGAATGGTTGGACTATCACCGTGTCTCCTCGCGTCGCTTTGTGACGTATCTTTTACCACTGTGTGCGATTGCGTTTGTCGCTCTGGGCTATGAAATTATCGAGTGGTGGTACGCAGCGTCAAGTGATTCATCCGCCGGGAGCGCATTTCTCGGAAGCCAAGGGGATATCTGGGATGCTCAGAAAGACATGTTAGCTGATACGTTGGGGGCCATGTTCGCTCTCATTCTGTATCGTGTGTGGGGCGATCGTCATTAAATCATTCGAATTATCTCCCTGTATGCTGAAACTTGATTGGTTCAAAGGAAAGAAGGTTACAGTGTTCGGGGTTGGCCTCAATGGAGGCGCTTTGGCGACGATGAAGTTCCTCATCGAAGCTGGAGTGCGTGAAGTGGTTGCGACCGATATCAAAACCAGAGAAGAGCTCGCACCAACACTGCAACAACTCGCGAAATACAAGAACATCACCTATATCCTCGGGCAGCATCGCCCGGAGGATTTTACGCATTCCGATATGGTTGTGAAAAACCCGATTATTCCTTGGACCAATGAGTACATCAAACTGGCACTCACGCATGGTGTTCCGGTTGAGATGGACGCGAGCCTCTTTATCCAACTTGCGGAATGTCCAATGATTGGTGTCACCGGAACGAAAGGAAAGACAACAACTGCTTCGCTTATCGCCCATATTTTGGAACAATCGGGAAAGACAATTGTTCGGGCAGGTATCAGCCAAGTTGGTTTCTTGGACAAGATCAATCAACTGACAGATACAACACGGGTTGTGGCGGAACTTTCTTCGTGGCGACTTTCTTCCTTTGCGTCTCATCAGTATTCGCCCTCGGTGGGTGTAGTGACCAATATCTATCCAGATCATCTGAACTATTACAAGAAAATGGAGTTGTATATTGCCGACAAGGAGAATATCTTTCTCTTTCAGAAGCCGGATGATACATTGGTGCTGAATCGTGACAACGAAGGTGCGCACGCATTGGCAGCCAAGGCAAAGAGTCAGGTGGTGTGGTTTTCGGAACAACCACTGAGTGATGGCCGGGGAATCTTTCTCCAGTCAAACGTAGTCTACGAACGGGAAGCTGATGAGACACGAAAGCTTTTTCCTTGGCCGGCCGTTAACCTACTCGGGGAACACAATCGGAGCAATATACTTGCAGCGATTGCCGTTGCTCGAACTCAGGGTGTGACACCGACTGATATTTGTGCGGCGCTGGAGACATTCAAAGGTGTGCCGAATCGATTGGAGTTTATCGGGGAGCGGAATGGCATACGATTCTACAACGATACAGCGGCGACGATGCCAGAGGCAGCGATTGCGGGTATCCGGGCTTTTACTCAGCCCCTTGTGCTCATCGCTGGCGGAGCGGACAAGGCCTTTGATTACTCAGATTTTGCTCGTGTTTTGGCGACTGAACCGAAAGCTGTGGTTCTGCTCCAGGGAACAGCGACTGAGAAATTGTTACCGTTGATGGAGAAGGCGGCGCTTGCCGCGGGGAAATCGGGGATGACATTTCCGGTTGTGACGAGTATGGCAGATGCACTTCGTGTGGCGAGTGAGGAGGCAGAGTCTGGAGATATAGTGCTGCTTTCACCGGGGGTGGCCAGTTTTGGCCTTTTCCAAAACGAGTTCGACCGGGGGGACCAGTTTCGAGCTGGGGTGAAGCAGATCCTGTCTGCTTACTCTGGTTGACAGGGCCGATGTAATCTCATAGTATACCCCCATAGGGTATCATGGAATATGAGACGCACAACAACATCATCAGCGCCGAAAAAATCCGTAACTGAGAAGTCAAATGTCGCCCAGCAAGCCGTGCTGGCGCGGATTGCACGTGTTGAGGGACAGCTCCGGGGGATTCGTCGCATGGTTGAGCAAAGTGACGAATGCCTCAATATCATCGCGCAGATTTCGGCAATTCGTGAGGCCATTGCAATGCTGGGTGTCGAGCTTCTGAAGGATGACTTTGTCTGCAAGTGGGAGGGGAAGAAAAAGATTGACGAAGCCTATCTGAAGAGTCTCTTCAAGATGCAGTAAATTCATAAAAGCATAGAGCATACAGCATAAAACACGAAACAAGGCCCATCTTTTGTTCCCTGTTTCATGATTCATGTTGTATGGCAAACAGTATGTACGACTGTATTATCGTGGGAGGTGGGCCGGGTGGTGTCGCAGCGGGTGTTTATGCAGCGCGGAAACAGATGAAGGTGCTGTTCATCACAGAAAATTTTCTGAGTCAGTCAACCGTGTCGGCCTCAATTGAAAATTGGATCGGGACCATAACCATTCCGGGTTGGGAATTTGGTCAAGCGCTTGAGCAGCATCTGCGGGCACAAGAAGGACTCGAGATTCAGACGGGTGAACGGGCGACAGGACTTGCCGAGCGTCCGGCGGGTGGCTTTTGTCTGACAACAAATAAGGGTGAATATGAAACACAGACGCTCATCATCGCTACGGGTGGGCGGCATCGACACCTCGACGTTCCGGGTGAGGAAAAATTCATTGGCAAAGGTGTCGTGTTTTGTTCCACGTGTGATGCGCCATTTTTCAAACAGCGCAAGGTGGCGGTGGTGGGAAGCGGCAACTCAGCCCTGGAGGCGGTTGAGGATCTCTTGCCGTATGCCAGTGAGATCGTGCTCGTGGTTCGGGGAAGCGAGCTCAAGGGCGACAAGGTGACGCAGGAAAAAATCTTGGCTTCAGCAAAAGTGAAGGTGGTGTATGAGGCAGTCACACAAGCGATCCTCGGAGAAGAAAAGGTTGTCGGGTTGCGTTATCACGACAAGGCGGCTGACCAAGAAAAAGAGATTGCGCTTGATGGGGTGTTTGTCGAGATTGGGATGGTGCCCAATACGGAATTTGTCAAAGACGTGCTCGAACTCAACGAACGCGGTGAGATCATCCTTGACACGCGCTGGGCGACGACGTCGAAGCCAGGCATCTTTGCGACCGGGGACGCGACGGATGCACCCTACAAGCAAAACAATATCTCGGCTGGCCTCGGAGTCACCGCCGCGCTGGCCGCTTACGATTTTGTGAGAAAGGGCGGACGGGAGGGATAAAAGAGCTAACTCCTCAAAAGAGGCTTTGATGGAGCCTCTTTCTGACTATTGCAAAAAATACAAAAAAAGTGTACAATACACCGTTCGTTAAAAATTCACCCTTTTGCCAGAGCAGCAAACGCTTCTTCGTCCTTTGATATCACTCAGGACAGAAAAGAAGACTTTGCTGCTCTGGCAAACTCGAATCCTTCGAGAGCTTATAGCAATGCTACCCGCAAGGAGTAGCACTCAATAGGAGATTCCTATGAGCACCGAAACCGTAACACCGGCGACGCTGAAGCAGGGCAAGCAAACCCTGAACCTCATCGGCCAACAAGAACCGAGCGTGGAGGATATGAACACCCTCCACAATGGCTACATCACGTATCTAATGCAGGCCATCAAACAGGGAGTCGTTCCACCCCACGATCAGTTCCACGAAATGATTGGCCTCGGGCCGCTTTTCCGGACTGATAAGTTCGGCCGTATCCTCGTCACCGTCACCGGCCTCGGTCTGACGGGAGAAGAGTGGCTGATCCGTCTCGAGGGGGCTGGTTCCAAACCCACCAAATGGGCTCGCGACATCCTCACTCGTCCCGACTACAACGACAAGCACCGCCTCGAGCCGGGGAAGCAATACACCGTCGCTTTGGTGTTCGGCAAGAAAGAGTTCACCACCGATGCCGAGCGCACCACGGCTAACCTCAGGAAGCGTGGCGAGCGCGATTACGGGAAATCCGACAACCTTCGTGGTGAACTGGCCCTTCTCCTTCGGGAAGCCATTTCCGACGAGCAGCTGGAGCGCTGGGGCATCGACTACATCGCCGTTCTTCATGAACCGATTGTTGATTCCGTCGGTGGCCCGTTCATCCTCGGGCTGAGCCGTGGCGGCGGTGGGCGTCAGGTGAGCGCCTGCTGGGGCGGCCCTGGCTTCAGCTGGGGCGGCGTTGGGGCCTTCGCGTTTCCCGTCTCGCAATAAGCACTCAGGACTTCGGCTCCTCAGATCCCTTTGGTCCTGGGTCCTTAGTCCTTTGCCCCGCACTTTATCTAACGGTAGTGCGGGGTTTTTATTTTCTCAATGCGTTGGTGTCTTGAGCACACATAAAAAGTGATAGCTAGTTATGTGTGTTAAGAGGGAAATTCATGAGGAATATTGTTGAACGTGGAGTGAGTCACTTTTGACACGGGGTTCAAAAGTTGCTATACTGGTAAAGTAAATGAAGAAACGGGTGAGTACCCGTTTTCTTTTTTTACCTCGTTCTGGGCCAAAACAAAATACAAACACAAACAGAAAAGCGTACCAACGCATTTCAAACAATTTGGAACAGGTGTCCCTGTCCCACGCGGTTAGCGCCACTTTGGCTCTACCGCCAAGAACAATGATTCCGCTCTTTGGCCTCGGCTGATGGGCGGAGTATCATTTTATGGGCTTCTAGCGGGTATTTCTGCGGATTGAAAGAAGTCTGTTTTTCCGCTATACTCACGGCTATGGACATCTTTCGTATCCAAGGGGCGAAAAAACTGTCGGGGACTATTCCGGTCTATGGGTTGAAGAATGCAGCGACGCCGATCATCGCGGCGACGCTCTTGTCATCCGAGCGTTCGGTGCTTGAAAACATGCCACGAATCGAGGATGTGTTCCGGATGCTGGAAATCGTTGAGAGTCTTGGAGCGACGGTTGAGTGGCGCAGTGAACGGAGTGTAGCTATTACACCGGGGCAGATTGATCCGGCACGTATTGATCAGGACAGAGTGAAGCGCCTTCGCTCATCGATTCTGCTCCTTGGATCACTGTCAGCGCGATTGGATAGGTTTGAATTGCGGCAACCAGGCGGCTGTGTCATCGGGGCGCGGTCGGTGGACACACATGTCGATGCACTCGCCAAGCTTGGCATCACGATCACACTGACGGAGAAAGGCTATACTATTGACGCAAGCGGGCGGCGGTCAGGTACCGTTGTCTTGAAGGAGATGTCAGTTACCGCGACGGAGAATGCGATGATGTTGGCGGCGCTCTTGCCCGGTGAAACGGTGATCAAGATTGCGGCGTGTGAGCCACACGTCGTTGACCTTGGTCGCTTTCTGCAAAAAATGGGCGCTCAGATTTCTGGGCTGGGGACACATACGATCACTGTCGTCGGCCGGTCTGAGCTTGCGGGTGCGACGCATGCGATCATGCCGGACCACAATGAAGCTGCGACTTTTTTGGCTCTCGGTGCAGCGACGAGGAGTGAGATCACCGTCAAACATGCTTGTGAAGACAATCTTGATATAGTCTTGGAAAAGTTAAAAGAATTTGGGGTGAGTTTTACAGTTGCTCCAGATGCGATCACAGTTCATCCCGCCGAGACACTTCGGTCAGTACCAAAGATCGATACACGTCCCTATCCCGGTATTCCGACTGACATACAAGCACCGCTTGCTGTTCTCGCGACGCAGGCAGTGGGCGAGACACTCATATTTGATACGATGTTTGAAGGTCGTTTCAATTACGTCGCTGAACTTGAGAAAATGGGTGCCAAACTCACGGTGCTCAATCCACATCAGGTGCTTATTCATGGGCCGACCGCTCTGAAAGGAACTGTCATCAAGAGCTATGACCTCCGAGCCGGGGCCTCACTCATCATCGCGGCGCTCACCGCATCAGGCGAGACAGTCATCGAGGATATCTATCAGGTTGATCGTGGTTACGAAGCGATTGAGAAACGTCTTTCGGCCATCGGGGCGAGTATCCTCCGTGAGACCAGATAAACGTGACGTTCTATGCAATGGCTGATTCGGAAAATCGGTATCGATTTAGGAACGGCGAACACGCTTGTTTTTGTGCCGGGTGAAGGAGTGGTTATCAATGAACCCTCGGTTGTTGCTATCTCGCTGTTTGAAAACAAAGTCTTGGCGGTTGGCAATGAGGCCAAGGAAATGCTGGGCCGAACACCCGATACGATCGTGGCGAGTCAACCGCTGCGTGATGGTGCTATCGCTGATTACCGAGTTACTGAGGCGATGCTTAAGTACTTCATCAATCGGGTGATGGGGCGAGTTCGTTTTATTCGACCAGAAATTGTCCTCTCGGTGCCCGCTGGTATCACTTCGACAGAACGTCGGGCGGTGGTTGATGCGGCGATGAAGGCTGGCGCCAAGGCGGCATATGTCGTAAAGGAACCTGTGTTGGCGGCGATCGGTGCGGGTATTCCAATTCATACCGCACAGGGAAATATGATCATCAACATTGGTGGGGGGACATCGGAGATCGCGATTATTTCACTGGGGGGCATTGTCGCTTCGCACAGTGCTCGGGTTGGTGGTAACAAAATCGATCAAGCTATTAGTGATTACATTAAGCGCAAATACAGTTTGGCGATCGGTGATCGAACAGCCGAGGAGGTAAAGATCGGTATTGGTTCCGCCCTCGCTCAAGTGAAAGAAGATCATATGGAAGTCCGGGGCCGCGATCTGATGGGTGGATTACCGAAAACGATAACGCTCTCTTCCAATGAAGTGACCGAGGCGATTCAAGATGAGCTCCGGGAAATCATTCACGTCATCAAGCAGGTGCTTCAGGAAACTCCACCGGAACTCGCTTCAGATATCATGGACAAAGGCATGGTGCTCTCAGGCGGTACGGCGCAGCTTCGCTATCTCGATCAGCTCATCGCGAAGACTATCAATGTGCCTTGTTATGTGGCGGATGATCCGGCATATTGTGTGGTGAAGGGGACGGGTATCGTCCTTGAAAATTTGGATACCTACAAGCGGAGTCTAATGCTCGGGAAGTAGGCGGTAGCGGCCAGCCCTATTCATCATTACATCTTGTCCTTATGCATATTGGTATCGATGCTTCTCGGGCGTTTTTGAACCGGCGGACAGGGATTGAGGAATATAGCTATCAGGTGATCCGGCACTTGCGGAATGAATTGGCAGACGCATCAGTCACGCTCTATGTCCGGAAAACGTTTTCCGTGGTGAATAGACAACCCCGATGGACACTGCCGGAAATCGACTTCGACCTCCCGCCGAAGTGGCGGGTGAAGGGAATTTGGGCACCACGTTTTTGGACCCAAGGAGGACTCTCGCTCGAGATGCTCTTTCATTCTCCGGAAGTGCTGTTCGTTCCCGCACATACTGTTCCGTTCATCCATCCGAAACGGACTATCGTCACAGTGCACGGGCTGGAATATGAATTTTCACCTGAGAGCTATGGGTTCTGGGAACGGCTGTATATGCGCTGGTCAATTCGCTACTCCGTTCGCTCAGCTGCGCGGGTCATTGCAGTATCTGAAAATACAAAGCAAGATCTGATGCGACTGTACCGAGTGGCAGGAGAAAAGGTACAGGTAGTGTATGAAGGTTGTGGGCAGAGAGAAGGGGAAGTGCAGGGGAGAGCAGACAAGGGAAAAAGTGAAGTGATCCTACCTCTCACCGCTTACCCCCAACCCTACCTACTATTCATCGGACGGCTGGAAACACGGAAGAATATCGTCCGGATGATCGAGGCGTTTGAACAGTTCAAAGAGAAAACCGGTTTGCCGCATGTGCTCGTGCTCGCCGGGAAGCCGGGATTTGGATATGAAAAAATAAAAGATCACCTGTCAAAAAGCACCTATCAAAAAACAATTCAGGAAGTCGGCTATGTGAGTGAGGCAGAGAAGTGGCGGTTGCTCCAGAGCGCTGACGTTTTCCTCTTCCCGTCGTTGTATGAAGGCTTCGGGCTGCCAGTCATCGAGGCACAGAGCGTGGGAACTCCAGTGATCACCGCGAACACATCGTCACTCCCAGAAATCGCCGGAAAGGGGGCGCTGTTCATCGACCCACTCTCGTCCGAGGCATTGGCAGGGGCGATGGAGACCCTCATAACCGATCTGGAAAAACGGGCTGATATAATAGAGAAAGCGACCCACAATGTGAGTCGCTTCAGTTGGGCGCAGTGCGCCCAGGGGGTGGCCAGACTTCTACTTCTGAGTGAGCGCTAGTCGTTGGATCGCCGCCTGTCTGTATTGGATATGATACAGTCACCAAGTATCTCGATCATGAAGGAGAATGAGAAAGCGGCTATGGCCAATGCAATGTTTCCGTTGGTGCCGTAATAGACCCCAATGCTCGTGGCGATGTGGCAAATGCTCAATAAAAAACCGAGACCTTTCATTTCAAGCACCCCGTAAATAATTGGTAAGGGTTCGCGAATTCCACGAACTAACCATGATAGCACAAAATACTACCAAAGTCAATGATAAAATATGGTCGCAAATAAGCCTCAAAAAATAGCCTTGGCGCATGACTTTCTCCTCGCCTGGGGCGGAGCGGAACGGACATTTCAGGTACTCGCTACGGCCTATCCCGAGGCACCGATTTATACGCTCCTCGCCGATCCAACCTTCGTCGCTCAGCATTTCCCGGGGCGTGAGATCCGGACGTCATTCCTGCAGCGTTTGCCTGCGTGGCTCCGGCGGCGGCACCGCTGGCTCTTGCCACTCTATGCGATCGCAGTCGAAGCAATTGATCTCCGGGATTTCGATCTCGTCATTTCATCATCCGGAGCGTGGATGAAGGGGCTCGTCACGCGGCTCCATACGCGGCATATCGCCTACCTTCATTCACCGATGCGCTATGTTTGGGATAGTCAAGAACAGTATTTGCGTGAGATGGGTCGTGAACATAATGTTCTGCTTCGCCTCTTCCTCTCGTATCTGCGCGTTTGGGATCGCCAGTCAGCGGAGCGCCCTGATGTTCTGCTTGTGAATTCATTATTTACCCAGCTTCGAGTTGAGAAGTACTATCGACGGAATGCACACATTGTGTATCCACCAGCAGGAAATTTGCGCGCCACAACAAATATTGATAGCAAAACGGAAAAAGAATTCTTTCTCATCGTTGCCCGGCTCACTCGTTCCAAACGGGTCAGTGGAGTGATTGAAGCATTTAATCGTCTCGAACTCCCGCTTATGGTTGTGGGGACGGGCCCCGAGGAAAGCGCGCTCCGTGAACTGGCTGGACCCACAATTCAGTTTGCGGGCGCGCTGAGTGATGCGGCACTTGCTCAAGTGTACGCTCGGGCGCGCGCGATTATTCAACCGAGCGAAGAGGATTTTGGCCTTGTGATCGCGGAGGCACAGTCCTTTGGGGTACCCGCAATTGCTCTTGCCAGTGGCGCAGCGACAGAACTTGTGGTACCGGGGGAAACGGGCGAGTTGTATGTCGGGAGTACGCCAGAAATGATTGCCGATGGGGTTCGGCGTTTCCTTGAGAAAGAGAATATATATCAAGAGTCGGAAGTTCTTCGTCTGCAGACAGCTCATTTTGGGAAAGAGAGTTTTCTTGCTGGCATCAGTGAGGCGATGAATCAGTATCTTGGATGAAATGATGAAAACCATGAACATCTGCGGACATACATTCGTGAGGGAAAGGCTCAATACATTGGCAACCTCATCGAGGATGCCGCAAAGCTATCTCTTTTCTGGTCCACGTCAGCTTGGGAAATTTCTCGTGGCTTTTGAGTTTGCTCGCAAGTTAGCGGGAGGAGACGCTGCAACGAGCGTGGCGGAGGATGACATCTTTATTATTGGACGTTCTCAGGAGTCAGCCAGTGCGCCATCACCAGCATCGTTGTCAGTAGCTGAGATTCGTCAGGCAGAAGTATTCCTCTCACGTTTTCCTGGGGGAGGGCGATACCGAGTGGTGATCATTGATGGAGCAGAACGGCTGACTCATGCTGCCGAAAACGCTCTTTTGAAGATGTTGGAGGAGCCAAACTCAACTTCAGTTATTATTCTTGTGACCCACCTGCCTGGCCGACTGCTGTCTACGGTACGGTCACGGCTCTTTGGGGTAATATTCGATCCACTGAGTACGGAGGAACTTCGAGCGTACTTCACTGGAGCTGAAGTTCCGGATTTCTTTTACTCTCTCGGGCTGCCCGGATTAATTGCGCTGGCTATCGAACACCCGGAAGCCTTTGATCATTTGAAGGATCATTGGAGGAAATTATTTCAACTCTCACGACTGACTTGGTCGGAACGTTTTGGACTTGCCCAGATCTTGGCGAATGAAACAGAGGATCTTCCGGGTGTGCTCGAGGTGTGGATTGCTGGATTATCAAGGCAGCGTCGTGCGCAGATGATGGAATCGACTGACTTTGCCGATTTCCTTTCGGTGGCACTTGAGACCCTCGATCGGGTCTCCCAGCGAGAAGGAAATTCGCGCCTTTTGCTCGAAAAGCTCTTTGCTCAAGCCTAGTATGTTGGCACAAAAGAAAACGCATCAAACGAAAATCTTCGAAGCCGCAGTCTTGGCGCGGAAGAAGAAAACGTTCCGTCGTCGATTGCCGGAGGGCGAGCGTGACCGTTCCGTAGGAGTGGCATTTACTTTGTGGACTTTTTTTCTGTTGGCATGTAGTTATATACTTTTCCTTTCCCCACTCCTCATGATTCAAGAGATCTCTGTCGAGGGGACCAGTATTATCTCAACCGCTGAATACCGGGCATTCGTCGAGACTGAAATGTCGGGTACATATCTCGGATGGCTCTCAAAACGTAATTATTTTTTCTTCCCTTCGAAGAAAATTCAAGAGCAGATGTCTGTACGTTTCCCGCTTCTTGCCGGGATTATTGTTGAACGACATTTTCCTGATCGCGTAACGTTTCATCTCACGGAAAACGATTCACTCTTGAGATGGTGCTCGGGCGGCCCGTGTTACGGGATCCGGAATCATCGGTCAGTGTTGATGCCATTTGCTGATGACGACCGGTACGTTCCTGTGCAGCTGTCGGTCATTGATGAGAGTGCTGTTCCTGTTTCTGTTGGTGATATTCTTCCGGTTGAGTCATATCTTGAAATATTGCGTACATTTCATGACCAGTTGCCGCGATTTGTTTCAACGACAATCCAGAATGTTGCAACAACTCCATCGCGTTATTCTCATGAGCTCTTGCTCACGACTGGAGAAGGCTGGCGGCTGTTGGTCTCAGTGAAACGGCCACCAGAAGAAACGCTTGGTATGCTGCGGGCCTTTCTCGAGGAATATCAAACGAGCGGTAAGGATCGCTCAGCGTTGGTATCCGTTGATCTTCGAGTCGAGGGAAGAATGTTTTATGTCGAGAACAACACTGCGGTACCGGATGTGACATCTCTAGGGGACACCGAAAAACCGACGCTTATTCCAGAAAAGAAGAAGAGGAAACACTGAGGAATTGAACGACTACTGATTTACCGAGGTTTACGGAGTGGGAGCGGCTGTGGTGTTTTGGTGAGCGATTTCTTCGGCGCTGATGTAGTAGACGAAGATAGAATCACCAACGCGGAAGTCAGGCTCTCTGCCGCGGAGCCATGCATAGGAGAGTTCACCGGGATTCAGCGGCTTGTGCCAGTTCTCTTGGAGGAAACCGATTGAAAGAGCGTACCAGCCAGCTTCTGGTGCAAGGTGTGAGTGCCAACCTTTGTAGTATCCACCAAGTTGCCAGGCTGGATCGGATCCACCAAAGTAATCAACCCGGATAGTGTCAATGGGCTGATTTTTTGGGGTGACCATGGCGCGGAAGGGTTCACAGAAGGGTGTCAGGAATTGCTTCTCAGTACATTGGTTGTAATTATCGACGAAGTCACGAAGGCGCCTCAGGTCTTGTCCCCAATCATAGTTTGAATCGGTCACATACTGGTAGCCGTTTTTATGTCCACCACCGATGATATTGAAGTACGAGAGGTAGCTTGGATATGATAGTACAGGGATAGCGATGATGGACACGGTAGCGCCAGTCAGGAGAATGCGAAGCAATCGATGTGTTGCTGGATGTTCACTTTCGCGTCGCAGAATATCAAAGAGCGTTTTGGCTACGAGGACATAGAGAAAGGGTAGGATTGGGAAGAGATGACGGTAACCAATATTGAGATTACCGGTGATACTGACGTAACTGTAGAAAAGAATAAAGAATACCATGAGGTATTGGGCGATCCGTTCGCGGAACGATGTCAGGATGATAGCGAACAGACTCTTCTCGTTGCGAACGAATACTGCTCGGACGATTCGATAGAGGGCATAGCCGGACGTCACGATGAGGAGGAATAACATCGGGAGGGTTTCTTTGAGAACAAAAACAATTGGGAAATAGAGTTGTGAGGCATGGTTTGAGACTTGGCCGAGAAAGTAGAATGTGTTGCCACCAGCGACGCGGGCAAATACCATGAAGACTCCAAGGAAGTATTCGGCCAATGGTTTTAGGAGTGTGGATCCACTCAGCGTTATGACCGTTGTCTCCGCGAGGCGGCCGATGAGTTTTGTATTTGGGAACTGCGCGCGTGCAATTTCGGCGATCACCTCGCCTGGCATTTGGGCGGTATTGAAGGCATAGAGGATCCAGATGGCGATAAAACAGATGACGATACTGATTGAGTACTTGAAACCATACAAGAAAGCATTTTTCAGTCGCAGTTTCCAAGCGCCGGGAACAGTATCAACGGTGAGTACCAGTCCATAGAGTACGGCAAACATACCAAAAATGGGGAAGAGAAGAACGGCGGAAAATTTTGCTAGTTGGGCGAGACCGAGAAAGAGACCGGACCAGAGGATGTTTTTTGGGCTCGGGTCTTTCAGAAAACGGACGAAAAAGTAAAAGGCAAAGAATATAAAGGCAGCGATGCCGATGTCAGTGGTCACGTAGTGACTGTGACCAATAATATTTGGATCGAAGAAATACAACAGGGCAGCGAACAGTCCTGCGACGGTTCCTGCTAGCTCCTTGGTCCAACGGAATATGAAAAATCCGAGAAGGAGCGAGATGAGGATGAAGGGGAAACGGGCCCAGAATGTGACGAGATTGGCATCGTTGCCATTTTGGTGAAGCAGTTTATCCCCAAAAGCCCACTGCGCGAGTCCCCAAGTTCGGGCTGGACCTTCCGGAAATTTTGAGAGATCAAGCCAATCGCCACTTTCCCAGAGTGGGTCAGTTTTGGGCATGGCTGGACCGAGGGGGAGGAGCGCAAGGCCTGCCAAGTCTTTCAGTAACGGTGGATGTTCGGGGTTTATTCGCATGTCTTGGTATTGGACATAACTATACCCCGCTGGGATATGTGCCTTTTCATCCATGGTTGTCGACTCTTGATGAGAGACGAGAATCGAGGTGATAAAAAATGCAACCATCATTATGGCGAGACAGTGTGGGGCGAGGCGTTTTAAGTGTTCCATAGAGTTTGAGGGTTGATTAGCTGATGGAGGTGATGATGGATTAGGGGAAACGTAAGACAGTAAAATCGCTCGTCGTGTTGGGGAATAGATCAATGCGTTGCTCTTGGATATTGGGTTGTTTTTCCTTGAGGCGTTCGATAATGCGCTCGTCGCGATTCATGAGGATAATGACGCTGTTCTGTGTCCGAATTACCGTCTCGGGGTTGAGATAGACAAGGTTTTCGATCTTTCCTGTCGTGAGGAATTTAATGGGTTGAGCTGAGACGGGAAGTCCATCTTCCATCATCCGTCCGCCACCGTTTGGCACGATATATTTCATAGTATCTGCGGGGAGACTCATGGCATAGACGGCCATATTCCGGAAGTTTTGGTTAAAAGCACCGTGTTGATTGGGGTTCAAGTTGAAGAAAACGAAATACTTGGTGAGATTGAAAGCAGCGCTCAAGCAGAGGCTCAGGACAAGTAAGGAGTAGAGTGCGAATCGTGCGCCAGAGAGGGAGTGACGGGCACGATTGACCATCCATGTGATGGGAATAAGGGCGATGAGATAAACAGGCATTTGGGTACCAATGGCGCGGAGTGCGTGCGGCAAACCTTCTTCGGTGAGAAACTCTGGCATGAGCATGACAAAGAATGCGGCGAGTAAGAACCAATTGCGGACGAGTCGCTCGTCACGTAGCTTATCCCGGAGACGAAGGCCAATGAGTGTAACAGTTTCCCAAATGAGGTAGAGAAAGCCGGCGAGGAAGAAGGCTCCTGTTACGGGGTCGAGAATCGGGTAGGGAGGATAGTTATGTCGCCAGTTTTGATCGCCCCAGAAATTATACTTCACCATTGAGAGTCCAAAGGTTTTGCCAAAGGTACCCCAGAAATCACCTTTGTTGATGTCGGGGGAGAAGATTGAAACAGCTCCAGTCCGCGAAGAAAAATGGTCGGGGTGGATGAAGAAGTCATAAAACATTGGCGCAGCGGTGATGAATGCTCCCAAGGTAAAGATGAGTATATGCTTCCAATATCGGGCGAGGAAGCGTTCATAGGTCAGAAGGAGTGCTGGGATGAGGGCAATGAGAATGAGTGGAGCTAGTCGGAATGCGACATAGGTATGCAGTCCGACGCCGAGAAAGAGACCAGCGACAAAGAAGTCACGCAGCCGGTAAGTCCGAAAGCCACGAAAGAAAAAATAAAACGAAAAGGTAAGCAGAAAGGTCACCATGATAGCCCGGAAGCCGATTCGAGAGAAGTTTATCGCCCAGTAGCTCGTGGCAATGAGAAAAGCAGCGATCAGGGCGTAGATCCTGCGAGCAAATAGCTCACGGGCCAAGAGGTATATGCCAAGTACGGCGAGTGTTCCAAAAACAACTGACCAAAACTTCAGTACGGGTACAGTATTCCCAAAGTATTTTATTGCCAATGCCTGCAGATTGATAAAGAGTCCCTCACGACCGTAATTGTTCGTGTAGAGGAGACGGTAATCGCCAGTCTCATTGGCGAGGAGCGCGTCGGTGCCATTGGTTGCCTCATCTGGATAGAGACCGGCAGGGAGTGAATCAAGGTGATAGACGCGGACGAAAAGTGCGAGCACAAGAATCGCAAACAAAACATAAGGTGTTAGGCGCTCAGTCCACCGCTTGTCCGCGGATGCAGTATCGGTCAACATTTCGTTTTTGTGTTCTTACCTGTTAAAATTATAGCAAAGAGGCTTGGAAAAAGAAAAAATGAAATACTTTTTTGATGAGTGATTATGAGTGAATTGAGGAACGGGCCGTTTGCGGAGCAACTGCAACAAGCGATTGCGAAGCGTGGGGTTTCCGTGACGCCGACGGTATCGGAACCGACAAATGCTGATTTGACGGCTTCGGGTGACGCAACACTCTCGCCGCGGTCTTCGGACACGGGACCGGAAGATGAGGGACAACCTGGGAAGACGGATGCAGTTTCAAGCACATCAGTCCACAGACGATTGGCAGCGCCGGAAAATATCGTCTCTACAGAATCTGAACTGAGTCAAGAATTGGAAGTGTTGTTGGCGGATATCGATGCGACAGCTCGGAATTTGGGAACGCTGGAGGATTTTGCAAATGCGGCCGGGTTTCATTCAGGAGGCGATGGGGAATTAAAGGACTTTGCTGCTAAGTGTGTAGCCCAAGCAAGAGTGATTGCTTGGGCTTTGAGGTCGGAACTTTCATCATCGGAAGGAGCGAGTGTAGAACAGTTAAAGGATATCCAATCTGATTTGCAAAGGGCAATGTCAGACGTGCGAGAGGCATTGGAAGACCTGGAAAAAACGGGTGAAGTTTCTCTTCCTCCAAAGATCAAACGGCTTTGGAATGGTTCATCCCATTTAGGCGCACAGTCCTTGGTCGGGAACGGTGAACGTCAGTCACAACCAGATTCGTCGCATCCGGAAGCCAGCAAAAAAAGATTCAGAAATACGAGGCAGCCAAATCCTCGGGCTAGGGAGCCTGAAGCCGGGGGTGATATCTCAGGGCAGTTTCAGCAATTGCAAGAGTTGGTTGAGCGTTGGCAGAAGTGTCAAAATGCATTCAAACCCGGAAAACGTAGAGCGTGGCTCGAACAACAGAAAGGAGTGAACATTTCCGCGGCTGCCAAGGCAAAGGAGTGGCTTGGTATGAAAGACGATCCAAACACTTGGAGTGAAGCAAAGCGGCGCCATTTTCTTGAAGAGATTTTACCTTCCATGCAACATCTCGTTGACGCGGCTGAATCTGCAGTACAGCGCCCACGTGAACGTCGGATGCGGCAAACAGCACAGCGTGCAGCGAAGGGTGAGAAGGGAGATAGTCAACCGAGCGCTTTAGCTCATCCGGACAAAGCCGAGCCGAGTGCTGAAGCGGCAACTGACTTCGACGGACGCACTCCTGCCGTGGTTACGGCTTCGAAAAAGGCACAGCCGGTTGTTACCCCAGACCACCCTCCTGCGGCAGCGAACATTTTTGCCTTCCCTTCTGGTCGTGCAGTGTCAGATGGGGCTGAAATAACTCCTTGGGAAGGAATGCCAGCGGAACAAAAAAACACCTTACGTCGGGAGTTGTTCACATTGAGAGATAGCTTTGTGCGTGATCTGAATGCACGGTTAGAGGAGATTGGAGAGAGTTATCCGGTGCGCTGCAAAGTGATTGCTGATTCACTCCGCAGTTATTTGGAGGAAGCAATACCGTTCATTATCAAGGGGGTTCAGCTGACACCTTCCGATACTGAAGGACTTATGTCAGAATTAACGAAAGAACTTCCGATCAAAGCATAATTGTATGGCATCAGGCAGAACAAGAGGTGGGTCGGTTGAAATTCCGGTATCCGCTGCAGCAGTCGCGGACGACTTTCTCAAGGCACGTCTGGCAGCACTCCAACCACAGGCGGCTTCAGCTGAGGGAAAGAAACAACCGGGAGGGGATTCAGCTGAAATGGAAGCAACAATGGCCCAGTATCTCAGGGAACTGGATGAACAAGTGGCAAAGAAAAGGCTTGCTGCGCCGTTTGGAGTACCGGGTTCCCAGAACCAGGAAAAGACATCTGGTAGTCCGTTGCCTGCCCCTGTTACCCCAGAGCAGAACGCAGCCGATCCGAGTGGATCGGTGGCAGAGTCGACCGTTGCGCCCGTGTCCAGACGGCAGTCATCAGACACTCACCAAGTATCAAATGAGCAAGAATCAGCATCGAAGACTCGCGAGAGGGCGCGGTTCAGGTTGCCGAGAATGAAGAAAGGAGGAGAGTTGTGCTTCCTGGCCAACGATGGTTCAACATATGTGATAAAACACGGGGGTGGTAGGTATCGGATAGCGAAGAAAGGGGATTCGAAGATTGCTTCCATCTCCAAGGCGAATATCGAACAGCGTGGACAGGCAGAGGGTTGGGTGCTCTTGAAAGGGGGTTCGGGGGTTGCTTCGGGAGTAGCAATGGTGGAACCCGGTGCCCCAGCGCTGAGCCCAGATACTGTAGTGGTTGCATCAACAACTGAACCAACCGTGGATACAGTCGTCGAGTCATCGCCGGTTTCACCGTCTGAACCGGGCATTGTACAGAGTGCAATACGGATTACTCCGATTTCGGGTCCGGGCGATGCAGCGGTCAACCCGAGTGTTGGTTTTGAATCCACATCAAATGATGGCTCCTCAGGGGATCGTTTACAGGATCCTGGAGTGGCTCCGATGATCGCAATGAATCCCACGCCTGAATCATTGCCGATGCAGGGAGGTGCGGCGATCGGGGCAGTGCTGGCCCTACTTGACCGTAGTCAGACACTGAATTTTCGTCGGGCAGATGGCAGAGAGGTGCGAGTTGAAAAAAAATCAGATCAGTACTATGTCTACGAAGAGAACGGTTCGGATTTCATGACACTTGGTGTGGAGGGCTTGAAACGGGTTGCAGAGGAAGAAGGATGGCAAACAGTTGAAGCTCCCCCTTCCATGATCCTGTCGGACGAAGCAATGTCGGCATTGGAAGCCAGGATTGCAAAGCTCCGCGCGGCGGTCACGGAGGCCCGGACGGCGTTCATCACGGCCGAGGAATCGCAGGCTAATTCCTGGAAGAAACTCATGCAGACATTTCGTACTTTGACGCACCGAGAGACTGATGATCGCGATCTCCGAGAGTTTCACTCCAGGTACGACCAGGCTGTTCTAGCCCTCCAAGAGGCAGAGCTTGAGAAACTCAAGTGTTCCGGCAAGACATTCCAGGATCTCCGTCCCGAGATGGCGGCGCTCATCCGTGAGTTCCAGTTTGATGAAGCTGAGCAGATCTATAATGAGCGTCGTCAACAGCGGCTCGAAAAAACGAATCAATTGCTCAGTGAGAAATTGGATACACGTTGGCAGGAAACAATCGGGAGTGTTGAAAAGGGAGCGGGAAAGGGAAAGAAATGGAAGGAATATATAAGGTATATTATTGGGGCGACAGCGGACGTCGGTGGATCTGCAGTCCAGGGGATAGAGTCTCTTGGCAAGGTCAATAATGAGTTTACGAAGAAGTATGGCAAGTATCTTCTGACGGCAACTGTAACGGTGGGCGGGGCAGTCGCGCTCGGAGCAGCCACAGGAGGGGTGGCATCCGTCGCGATCGGTGCCCTGGCTCTGAAACGGCTGGCGGCCGGAGCAGGATTGGCAGTTGTTGCTGAAGCCGGATTGGAACAGTATGCCACCAGTCGCCGGGAGGAAAAGCGCGAGAAAGTGGAGACTGATGAAACTGGTGTCCTCCAGAAAATGGAAGATGCCGTGGAGACCGAGGAGGTGAGGGTCATTGCTCGGGGAGAGGAATTGAGTGGAGAAATCGATCTCTCGGCGCTTGAAGCTTTCTTGAAAGCGGAAGCCGCCAAAGCGCGGCGCGGTGAAGGGAAACGACGAATGAATACCTTGTTCCGGAAATCGGTGGCAATTTTTGCCGGAGCTGTTCTTGGGTCTGGCGTTGCATCACATTACGTGCACGAATTCTTTACTCATCAAGCCGATGCCGCTCCGACAGGGTCTGCATCGCCGGTTTCAGAATCTGGTCCGTCGGGAACGGCGGCTGATTCAGCGGGAGCCACTGCGCCAGAACGTCCACTCGAGGGCACAGCGGTCAGTAGTGCGACTGGGAGTGGAACGACTCCAGATACTTCTGCTGCTCACGCCTCACGAGTGACTACTGATGCCGGGAGGCTGGCTCCAGCGATTGAGTCGCGGGGAGAGGTCGGGCCGAAAACGCAAGCATTGCTTGCGATACATGAGGTGAAGCGTGGTGAAAATATCTGGAAATTGGCAGAACAAGCAGTGAAAGATATTCCGGAGATGGAGGGTCGCCGTTCCGAACATTTTGCCAAGCTTGTTGAACTCAAGCTACAAGCAAAACTTGATGCGAGCCCTGAACTCGCTCGGGCTGCTGGTTTTGTCGCCAATGCGGATGGAAAATATTCGGTGCACTCCATCCACGCTGGAGCCAAGCTCGAGATCGGAAAACTTATCTCTGCTGATGAAATGGCTACATTGGTAGAAGAAGCCAAGCGGGGGGCATTGATCGAGGTGCCAACCTCACATGCGCCGTCCGTGGTCCATCCGTCAATGGATACACCAGTGGGCAAGGGTTCTGGGCGTGGGCTGACTCTGGATTCAAAAATGGGATTGAAGCTCCCGCCAGGTGCATCAGT
>CAYLPD010000001.1:0-39127 GCA_964385515.1 uncultured Bdellovibrionales bacterium | reverse complement strand
GAGCTCGTCAAGACAAAACTGGCTGTTGTGTTGGCAGATCATGGTGCGTTGACGAGCAATCCACTTACATCCTATGATCGGGCGAGTAATCCGCTCCATTGGTCACAGATGGAATCAATCGCGAAACTCGTGAAGGCTTCTGGGAAAACCCTCGGTGTTGAATTGGCTCGCGCTCGATCGGGCGAGTCCATTCAGGAGTACGTTCTTCGGATGGTGGCACTGGCCGGAAGTGAGGGAAAAAAGATTCCTGGCTTTCGTATGTTAAACTAGAAAATATAAGGACATATGGATATTGACTACTCAAAAATTGAACAGGAGCTCATTGAATCACTCGCGCTCTCGGGTTTGCCGAAGCCAAAACAGGAAAAGCTCCTTGCTCGGATGCTTGAGGCGTTGCTCAAACGCATCTTTATGGAGACAATGGAGCGACTCGGTGAACAAGGGATGAAGGATTACGAAGCGCTCATTGAGACCGCGCCATCGGAAGCAGCTGTTGGGGCATTTCTCGATGACCACATCCCAGGGTATTCAGTCTTCGTACAAAATATTGTTGATCAGTTCAAGAGAGATATCAAAGCTACTGTTTAACTCTATGTGGGAATTTTTTTCTCGGAAGCGCGAAGTGCCTATTGTGACTTCGGAGAGTCCTGTTGTTTCAGATGTGCCAAAAACAGAAGCAGTATCTCGTGTCGAGACAAATGCTGAACAGGTTGGTGAGCGCGCTGGCGAGCAGTACTCGGCTATCCTCACACAGGCAGTTACCGCCACGAGCGTTGTGCCACAAGATATTGATGCTGATGTTGAAAGTGTGGGGCAGGAGACGGATTCAGTGAGTCGTGTAACGCAGCTCGTTGAGCTTGCACAAGTAAAAGGTGTCGCCCATGCAGTGGCTGTTGCGCGCAAGCTCAATAATTTCTACGTCCTTGATACTATGCATGATGAGCTTGCCGATACGTTGTATGATGCCTTGAAAGCCAAGGGCCTGATCGAGGGTGAGTAACGAAAAAAATACAAACAGTTATGTTTTCTGAATTCGATTTGAATGTCGTGCTCCTTCCGCTCGCATACCTTTCGGGTCTCTTGGCTTTTGTATCGGGAGTTTTCTTGGTTGCAAAGAGTTTTCTCTTGGTGCGATTTGAAATATCCCAGTCCCTCAATCTCGATCTTGAAACGGTTCAGGTGAGCAAGAAACAGGTTGCAGAAGGAACCGTTCACACACCCGAGGAGTGGCGTGAAGAAATCCGAGCGATGGATCAACTACTCACCTCGCTCACCTCGCTGAAACGCCAACTTCCTTGGTGGAAGCATATTTTTTTTGAACCGCCTCATATCATTTTCGAAATTGCGAATCCATCCTCAAGCGAGGAGATCTTTTTCTATTTGTCTGTCCCGAAACACTATCGGGAGAGTGTAGAGAAACAAATTCATAGCTTTTTCCCACAGTCAGCCATTGAGAAAGTCCCTGACTATACGATATTTTCGCCGACTGGTGAGACGGCGGTCGCTTTGCTGGAGTTGTCTGCTGGATTTGCACTCCCCTTGAAGACCTATAAGACACTCATGGTTGATCCACTGAATGAGATATCCAATGCGCTCTCAAAGCTCGAAACGGTCGCTGAGGGTGCAGCGATTCAAATTGTACTTGCTCCTGCACCGGCTGGATGGCGTCAGGGCAGTCGTCACATCGCTCAAAAAATGCAGGAGGGGAAGCGGCTCAAGGATGCACACCCTGAGTCATTTGCCTCGATCGTGGGTAAGGCTACCTTGCAGGGAGTGAGTCATGTGGTACTCCAACAGGATGCAAAGACTCAGAGTCAGGAGGAGAAAAAATCGGTTGTTTTGACGCCGGAAGAGCAGGAACTTGTGAAGACGATTGATGCCAAGGCAAGTCAATCAGCCTTCTCGGTGAATATTCGTTTGCTGGCTTCGGCGGCGACGAAAGACAGAGCGGAGAGTATCCTCAGTCATTTAGAGAATGCTTTTTCTCAATTTGAGAATCCTGAAGTGAACAGTTTTCGAGTCAAGCGACGAATTTCATCGAAGAAAGCCGCCTATCATTATATTTTTCGAAATTTTGATCCGGAAACAGCGATGATTTTGACTTCGGACGAGGTGGCGAGTTTCTTTCACTTCCCGATCTCTACCACGGAGACCCCGAAGATTAAATGGTTGAAAGCCGGTGCCGCGCCGCCCCCGATCAATGTGCCGAAGGACGGGCTGCTTCTTGGTTACAATGATTATCGCAATACCAAGACCGATATCCGCATCACGGAGAGTGATCGTCGCCGTCACATGTATGTCATTGGTCAGACCGGTGTCGGGAAATCAAACTATTTGCAGGAAATGGCGAAGAAGGATGCTCAAGCAGGAAAAGGATTTTGTTTTATTGATCCACACGGTGATGCCATCGAAGATATCTTGACGGCTATTCCGAAGGAGCGAGCCGAAGATGTGATTGTCTTTGATCCGGCAGATATCGCTCGGCCGATCGGTATCAACATGCTGGAGTATGATCCGAATCATCCAGAACAGAAAACCTTTGTTATAAATGAGATGATTGGCATCTTTGACCAGTTGTATGATATGAAGGCGACGGGCGGTCCGATGTTCGAGCAATATATGCGCAACGCCATGCTTCTCATCATGGAGCATCCTGAGAGTGGTTCGACACTCATGGAGATCCCAAAGGTTCTAGCCGATGAGGAATTCCGTCGCTATAAGTTGGCCCATTGTACCAATCCGATTGTGCGTGATTTTTGGTTGAAAGAGGCGGAAAAAGCTGGTGGTGAAGCTGCTCTTGCGAATATGGTACCGTACATTACCTCCAAACTCACCACGTTTATCAGCAATGACATGATGCGACCGATTATTGCTCAGCAGCAAAGCACGCTGAATTTCCGCGAACTGATGGATCAAGGCAAGATTGTACTCATTAATCTCTCCAAAGGGAAAATTGGTGAGATAAATGCTCGGCTTCTGGGGATGGTGGTTGTTGGCAAGATTCTCATGGCCGCTCTCTCCCGGGTCGATCAACCGGAGGCCGAACGCCGCGACTTCTACCTCTATTTGGATGAATTCCAAAATGTGACGACGACATCCATTGCCCAGATCCTCTCGGAAGCTCGAAAGTATAGGCTCGTCCTGATTCTCGCTCATCAGTTTATCGGTCAGCTGAAGGAAGAAATTTCGAAGGCGGTATTTGGCAATGTCGGTTCACTTGTTGCTTTTCGGGTCGGCCCTGAGGATTCAGAATTTCTCGAAAAGCAATTTGCGCCGGTTTTTACGGCCCACGATATGGTCAATGTCGACAACTATCAGGCATTTGCTCGGCTGCTCATGAACGATGAGCTCACCAAGCCGTTCAACTTGAAGACCTATCCGCCGACGCACGGTGATCAGGAGGTGGCCAATGCTTTGAAGGAACTCTCGCGTCTGCGTTACGGTCGCGACGCTCGGATCGTGAATCAGGAAATCATGTCTCGGATGCAAATAGCCGAGGGAACGAAAGTGTAGATGAGTTTTGATTATTGCTCAATTCGAGGGGCTGAGAAGACATAGTTCTTGAGAGTGATCAGCGCGCTAGTCTTTGTTTCATCCCCCGAGGAGAGAGTGAGAGCTTGGGGTGTATACTTGTTGTGGAATCATTTAATCGATGAATTGTATGAATAATATCTTAATCGACAAGTACGTGAATAACCAAAAGCAGGAATGTTGCCTCAAGTTTGATCCTGCACCTTGGGACAACAAAGAGTTTAGTTGGGAGAATAAGCGATTTATCAAAGACAAAGTATTGACCGTGTTTTATATCCCGGTCAATTTTGGCCAAGTGATGACAAGGATAATCAGGAAAGTCGAGAGTGCTGGTGCACAAACCCCCGAGTACGTATGCCTATCCGATCACACCTCAAAGTGGAATATGGATATGTATTTGGCGGTGGATAGGGAAGTATCCGATGCAGAAAATGTGACTTTGACTGGGAAATATTTCAGTAAAGTCTATGAAGGTGACTTCAAGGATATCGGAACGTGGGAGAAGGATTTCGAAAACTTTACAAAGAGCAAAGGTATTGCGATCAAGAAAACATACATGTGGTACACGACCTGCCCGAAATGTGCCAAAAAATACGGCAAGAATTATGTTGTGATTGTTGGACAGTTACTTTAGGCGGTCTACCGATAACTCGGGAACATAACCTCTTTTTTCAAAACAGGACGGAAACTTTTTAATTCTCACATGAAAGAGCGAGACCGGATGAAATCCAGTCTCGCTCTTTGACTCTTTCCCATGCTTGCCGGACCCTTCCATCCTGAGCATTCTGTTTCAGGATAGTGTGTGGCTATGCTATGGTATCCGCCAAGCAGTAGTAGCGCCCTGGTGTGAGACAAAGATTTCTGTCTCATCGGGAGAGACCGAAAAGGATTCAATGGCACCGAAGGATTCGTGGAAGTACTGGTTGAGGAGGGTTCCGGTGGCGGACCAGCGGATGATGCGTTTGTTGGCGCGATCGAGGACAAGGAGGTCACCCGTCTTTTGGTCAAAGGCAAGTATATCTGCTGTGACGAGCGTGGTCGTACCCGAAAACACAGGAGCGCTTCTCCGTCCTCGACTAAAGAGAACAGGCTCCTTATTTTGGAAAGTGAGGGCAATATTCTCATGGACGGCCATAGTCCCAAGTGGCGCGAGCGATACGGATTCTTTGAGCCAATTGGTCGGCGTGCCGAAACCGCCTTCAGCTCTTGGGTAACGTTGAATGATCCCTGTTTTTTGATCAAGCGCGTAGAGATACGTGAGATAGGCGCCGAGAGCACCGATGGTGGTTCCGGTCGATCGGGGGAGAGTATTCTGCTCAAACTTCTTCGTGGTGATGCTCCAGAGATACAAAGTGTCAGACTCTCCGAGTATGAAAAGCGCATTGAGATCATCCATCGCAGCAGCGAGGCGTACAGGTTCCGGGGCGGTGGTAGATTCCTGGGTTTTGAGATTGACAATACTTTTTGTAGTTATGAGGATTGGTGTGTCATTGAGATTGAGGAGAGCAATGGTGGGTGAGCCATTGCCTGGATACACAGAGCGACTGTCTGTGAGCAATCGGGATTGTGGTTCATTGGCGGGTGGGAAAGCAGGCAAAGGCGGTGTCGAACTGCTGGTGACTCTTTCTTCGGGTGCAGTTTGCTCTTCTGGCCATGCTATGAGACTGATGAGACCGAGGGTGATAAACAGAATAATACCGAGGGCTAGCCACTTCTGGTGAGGGGTACGGGTGCTCAAAAATATCTGGAGGTGATCGATCGAGGTCCGAAAGCAACGCATGACTCGGAGTGAACGCGCACTGAGAGCTGTGGGTATTCCTTTGAGACCGGAGAGCAATGGAAATCGGGTGTTGGCATGTCCACTCCAATGCGCCCACTGTTGACGGATGGTCTCGCGGAGGGGTATTTCCTGATGGGGTTCTCGCTGGAAAAATCGGCGGACTCGATCGGTTGATATGTCGTTGTTTATTCCGAGGTGGGGTGCCTCAGCTTCAGGGGAGGAAGTCAGGTGAGCATTCAAGTCTGGTTCGGATAGTGGAGTATTCAACTCCTCACTGGTTATGGTTGTGGCTTTCTTTGAAATGATGGCTTGTTGTTTCTGTTCGGCTTTTGCAGCCAGTCTTTTCTGTTGATAGTCAGCCAGCGCTCGTTTCACTCCTCGTCCCCGTCGCATCATGAATCGGTGGATCTGACTCGTCTGATTGGTGATCGACAGGGCAACGAGCGAACCTCCTCGCCTTGTGCGACGGCCTATTTTCTTTGCAGAGACATGCCAATCGCGTAGTCTTTTTTCCAGCGAATGTGCGAACATCTCCCAATGCTCCTTCCAATGAGGGGCATGTTCTTCAAAGGCGACTTCAGGTGGCGCTTGGACATAGATATGCCCAGTTTTTTGATCGACGTATTCATCCTGTACCGTTTTGGTTGCTTTGGTCTCCCTTTCGGGATGGGTCGAGGAGCGCTTGTTTTTGAGTGCCTCATCAAATGGTTTGCCACTCCAGACATTACTGAGACTGACAGTTGGTTTGCGCTCCTCCTTTACTTGTGTCGGGGAGTGTATTTCAACGGGCGCTGAACAAGTCAGTAGGGTAACGGCAGCGATGGGGAGTTCATTTACGAGTGCTGTGCGGAGGAATTGTTCAAAGTCAGCGGGGCCGAGTCGACTCAGGTTGCGTTGGAGATCTTCAGCTGAAAAAAGTGACCAGACAGAGGGTGAGAAAGCGAGTACAAAGTCGGCATCAAAAAGCTCGCCGCTGGAGATTTCGGTAAATGTTTTGAGCGGATGTGGTTCACCACTAGTATCGGCAAGGCCGGTGCTGATCGAGCGGAACATTTCGCCTCGGGCGAGGTACAATTCTCCTTCTCCGGTGACAGAAAAGAGCAGCGAGTTATCAGCAACCGATCCGATGGCACCGTGGAGATGCCCAAGCCAAGAAACATTGCCGTGTTTTACGATTTCCGCAAGGGCAACGTTTATTTTGTGAAGCGCCGCTTCGAAACTCTCGACAGGACTCCGCCTTGGATTGGCGAAATACTCTTTTTTTGCGACCGAGGCGAGAAAATTCACAATATAGGCGGCATCCTGGTCATGGATCTCGACTTCGAAAAAACCAAAAAGCGTTCCGAGAGGAGAGCCCGCAACATTGTCGCTCGCGTAGTGGAAGGCGATGATGTACGGTTCCTGTGACCGACCGTTCCCTACGACGATTTCTCTAAAGTGTTTCTCGAGCGGAGCCGGGGAGGTCTTGCCAGTCCGGCTATCGGTACGTGAACGCATACCTCACAGTATAGCATAACTTGAGAAGCAAAATTTGCTTTTTGTCCCTCAATCAAGCCTCAAAGACAGAGGATACGACTTTGACTTTTTCTGGTCGCGTTCGTATACTAGGACTACCTTACTTAACTCGTGTAATAGCCGCACTCTTGTATGTCTGTCGCGCTCTTTGAGGCTCTCTTTGGATCACGTCCAAGGGCTCGTCTGATTCGCTTCTTTACGATGAATCCAGAGGTTGAGTTCTCGGTTGCGGATATTGTCGAAAAAACTTTGCTTTCGCGGAATGATGTGCAACGCGAAGTGAAGCGTTTTGCCAAAATCAAATTTGTGGTTGAGAAGTCGCGTCAGGGGAAGAAACTGTACGTCAGTAATACGGACTTTCCATTTTATCTGGAGATGAAGTCACTGGTTTCAAAACTGAACGTCAATGCTCAGTCACAGGTTTTCCGAAAGTTGAAAACAGTAGGTGAGGTGAAATTGATCCTCATTAGCGGTCTTTTTTTAAATTATCCAAAGTCAAAGGTTGATATGGTGCTTGTCGTGAACAATATCAATCGAGCTAAATTACGTCAGGCCATTGCCTTTCTCGAAGCTGAAGCCGGCAAGGAGATTCGCTTTGTGCTTATGAATAGCGAAGAATTGCACTATCGGTTGGATATGTTGGATCGTTTCTTCATTGAGTTTCTCGAAGGGCCATATGAAGAAGTGGTGAACAAAGTTGCGGAGTTAAAGCGTTTTGTCGCCGGTATTCGGAAATAGGCATGGAGTTATCCTCAATTATCACCATCGCGGTTGCGCTCATTGCCGGAGGGGCAGTGGTGTGGACGGTCGTTTCATTTCAGAACCGTGTCCAAGGTCTGGATGAGAAGCGATCCATGCTTGAGCGTCAAGTGGCCGATCTTGGAGTAGGGATGCGTCAGGACATCCATCAGTTTCAGGCAACTCTGTTTCAGGAATTTCACAATATGCAGACGACATTGGACAAGCGTCTGAATGATAATACGGAGCGTCTTGATAAGCGATTGAATGATGCGGGGCGGCAATTTCTTGATGTTCGTGAGCGTCTCGCTGAAATGGGGAAGACAAATGAACAAATTCTCGAAGTTACGAAAGATGTAGCCTCCCTTCAGGATATTTTGAAGGCCCCGAAGATCCGTGGGGGTTTTGGCGAGGCCATGCTGGGCGATATCCTCTCACAGATGCTGCCATCGGACTGTTATACGCTGCAACATATGTTCAAGACTGGCGAGACGGTCGACGCACTTATCACACTTCGGGGTGGGAGTATTAGCGTGGATTCGAAGTTTCCGCTGGAAAATTTCAAGCGAGTCATTTCCATTGAAGGAGAAAACGATCGGGCAGCGGCGCGCCGACAATTCATCGCGGATGTGAAGAAGCATGTTGATGCTATTTCAACCAAGTACATTCTCCCGAGCGAGGGGACGCTGGATTGGGCACTCATGTATATTCCGGCGGAAAATGTTTACTATGAAATCATTATCAAAGACGATGACCATCAGGGATTGTACGAGTATTTTAACAAGAAGCGGGTCATCCCGGTTTCGCCGAATTCGTTCTATGCCTATTTGAAAACTATTATGTTCGGTTTGCAGGGAATGCAGATCGAGAAACGAGCCAAGGAAATGTTTGTTCAACTCGAACGGCTGAATCAGGACTTTGGAAAGTTTGGCGAGGAATTCGAATTGGTTGGGAAACATATATCCAATGCCTACAAGAAATACGAAGATGCGGAGAAGCGGCTCATGCGGCTTGGTGACCAGATGGAGCGTACTCGTCTCGCCTCTCCCGATGAGAACTCCTCAGGCGAGAAACCTCCTGAATCAGTTTTGCCTTCCAATGTATGACGACAGAGACCGCTGTATCTTCAACGAGTGACCTGCTCAGGCGTAGTCGGTTGCCAGTTCTCCGTGCTGGACTCACAATCCAGTTGGTAATTGTTGCTGTCATTGCTTTTTTTATTCGCCCCTCGTCTGATGCGCTCATCCTTCGGTACAATGTTTTCTTTGGTGTTGGTATCCTCGGTGTCTGGTGGCAGATCTACCTTATTCCAGCCATGTGCTGTTTGTTTTTTCTGGGGAATCTGGCCTTGGCGGAAATATTGATGCGACGTCAAGCATACTTTGCAGCGCTTGTGCTCGTGTACGGTGCCCTCCTCATCCTCGTTGCAGAAATTGTCGCGGTGGCAGCGCTCATCTCAATCAATGCCTAGCACTGATTGGGCATGGTGTGCGAAACACTCTGGTATACTGACACAGGTGGGTATGGAAACAAAAAATTTCTACGCGATTGGGAAGGAGCGCCGGGAGCTTCGAGGAGAAGTACTCGGTGAGGTCGGCGTGTCCGCACATGAGCTTTTGAAACAAGGTCCGACCACGGAGGAGGAGTTTTCCACAGCCGTCGAGAGTGGAGCGATTGCTGATATTGCGGATCAGCCAGTCATCGCGGGGACGACGAAAGAGAAACTTTCCCGTATTGCCGAACTTACCGAGGATGCGAAGCGATTTTCTTTCAAAAACAAAGAACAGCGTACGGCGTATGTGGCAGATCGCACTTCGAACCAAGCGGCTGTCGAAGTATTTGCGCCGGTATCTGAACACGAATCGAGAAGACGAGACATCTTCCGTGAACTCGATACGATGGATGCATTCGCCGTGAAGCAGAAGCGTGGAGAGTACCTCATGACGCGGCACCAGAATGATCCGCGGCTGGCTGAGCGACTCCGCCGGAATGCGCGCCTCGAAGCAGTACTCGCGAAACGGCTCGCGGTGCTTGAGGCAGATCCTGGGACAAGGCTTGTCGTCCGCGAGCACGAGCTCCACCGGTACAACCATGAGCTCGACGCGGAGCATTTCGTCAGGACACCCTCTCGCCGTGAGTATATCGGGAGAATCGAGGCACTCGTCAACCAAAGAAAGCCGATCCTCCTCGAAGGGCATACCGGTACTGGCAAGAGCGAGCTTGCCCGTATCGCCACGCGCGAACTTACTGGCCAGGATCCGGAGGTCGTGTACTGCAACCCACAGACGCGCGTCTCAGATATTTTCGGCAAGCAGAAGCTCGTGGAGACCGAAAAGGGAGCGACCGTGACGGAGACGGACTATGGCCCCTTGTCGCGGGCGATCGAAGCGGGAACGCTCTGCATCCTCGACGAATTCAACGAGCTCGATCCGCGCGGGCGGCAGATGCTCAAGTATCTCTACAACGCCCGCCCGGGCGACATGGTGGATATCCCCGGGAATGGCAAGATCAGGATGGCCGAAGGCTTTGGCTTCATCCTCACTGCCAATCTAAAGAACGAGAAATACAAAGAGAAAGGCGAGCTCGAACCGCAGGAAGCACGTGTTTTCCAGGACTCGACCATCCGCGTGGACTATCCCGAAAAAGATGAGCTCTATGATATCGCGCTGTCCGCACTCTCGGATACCCGAGGAAATATCATGCTTTCGCCTGCCGAAGCTGAAGTCACTCTTCGGCGTTTTACAGACGCAGTTGCGGATATTCAGGAAGCCTATGTGAGAGCGCTTCCGGGCGAGTACGGGAAAAACAGTGATTTCGTGGTGAAAGGGCGCAAGAAACGTCCCGCGCTTGAGAAGTACGTCCTCGACACGGGGATGGTAGTGCGGCTTCTCCAGGGATTCCATATCGCGCGGATGAAGTACGGTACGCCACTTCGCGATTTCATCGACGAATCGCTCGCGCGCACGTTCGAGGGCGACCGCGTGAGCGAAGACGACAAGAAACTCGCGATCTTTATCCTCGTCAAGCACGGGTTTCTCCAGAACCAGGCGCTGCGGAACACCCTCGACATCGACTATACTGATGGCCACCTCAATCCAGTGATCTTTCCAGAGATACCGGAACCACAGCTTGCTCCCGAAGCCAGCCTGAAAACGCTCTCCGCCGAAGCGGTCGCCACGCTCGATCCGTACGGGAAGCGACAGATTTCCTTCACGGATGCGTTTGATGAATTCGGCATCCAGCCGCCGGTGACGGTAGAAGCAGGAGGCGAGCAGGACGAGGTCTCATATGCCGAAGCCAGAGAACTTTTCCAGGAAAATTTCCTCGGTCCCGAGGCGATTGAGGCTGCTTTCGGTTTCCGACCCGAAGTGAAAGATATCCCCGCCATTCCGTTCTCGAAGCGGGAGCTGGAAGAGGCGGCAAGGAGAGGAGAGATGCTGGTCCTCAACTGGGACGAGGCTCCCGAAGGGACACTGCTCTCGATCGAGATGATGGCCAAGCGCGCACTCACTCGTCTTCCGGATGGAAACGTCATAGAAAAGCACCCGGACGGCACACCGAAGAGACATCTCCTCCATAAGGATCAATTTGAGGATAATGGAACGATCATGAGCGGCGCTTGGTTCGTAAAAGATCAGAATATCCTCTCTGTCACTCCTGAGAGAGGCTGGCAACTCGTCTCCCCGGACATCGTCAGGGATTCGACCAGCAAGAACTATCTCGATCAGACTGAGTTCCTCATCGATCATATCAGGACTACCTTCCCGAACGGCACATTTCCCACAGGGAGCAAAGAAGCATTGGCGGAAGAAGGATGGAAACAGGAGCGGCCAAAGATTCAGAAACTCATTGATGAGGGAAACATCAAGGATGCTTCGAGAGTGCTTTCGGATCTTGCGGTCTCCAAGCTTTTCCGTGAGCCGGTCGCGAACACGATATTCCGCTACCTCGTCGCGTACCGAAACGGGAAGCAGCTTTTCACCGATGGAACATATTCCTGGTCGGATACGGTCGCTTCCGATGGCTTTCTCGCGCTCTTCGGCTATGCCGATGCGGTTGGCGCGTTCGTGAACGGGCTCAGGCCGGGCAGCGGCTGGACGAGGAGCGGCGTCGTCTCTTCCCGCTGGTGAATTTTTGGACAATGATCTTTGGGACACTGTACTCCTTCCGTCCCGTACAGGGACGGAAGATTTCCGTGGTATACTGAAACCGGTCATGAAGCATTGTCTTGGGATGATGCTCCCAGTGATTTCTGCTCGTCTCATGCTGGCGCGGGAATATCGACAAGAGGAAGGAGCGCGCGCATGATATGCCTCATCAGTCGGCGCCTCCGCGAAGAGTGGACGCACCGGCGTTGCCTTGGATGGCATGAGACGAAGACGACGTCGATTCCGATGGCAATCTCGCGAACTTCGGCAATGCCGATGCGGATGGCGCGAACGTGAACAGGAACAGGCCGGACAACGACTGGACGAGGAGCGGCGTCGTCTCTTCCCGAAGAAATCAGCGAAGCCGTTCCAGAGTCGGAGCGGTTTTCGTTTGCTTTATCCATCCGCCGAGCATCTTTCCTATTTCGATTGCTTTTTCCGAAAGTTCGGCGTATCCGGCGTCGTTCACGCACCGTGTCTTGTGCGCGAGACGAAGGTGGACGAAGAAAATCCGGAGTTTCACGTCCATCTTTCCGAGAATGAGCAGTCGCGATCTGTCACGTTTGGCCTGCGCGAGATAGGCCAACTCGACGATTTCCAATGCCGTATTTTCCATCCGAAGCCCGAGCGAGTAGCGTGCGGCTTTCGGAAAATTCAAAACGCGCTTATGCAGCACGAGGTACAGTCCCTGCAATCTGTGAAAAATGACCGGCTCAGTGAAAGGATCGGGGGGGGTGTTCATGGAAGCCTGTTTGAAAAGATTATCGCTCCGGAAAATATTTTCGCCGCGTGGCGGGAATTTCAGCGGGGGAAGATGAAAAAACCGGACGTGCTGGCATTCGCGGAGCGGGCAGAAGAGCATCTGCTGGAGCTCGCAGGAGACCTTTCCAGCGGACAGTATGCGCACGGCCAGTATACCAGATTCGTCGTCCATGACCCGAAGCGTCGCGAGATCGCCAAGGCCTCCGTGCGTGACCGGGTGCTTCATCACGCGATCCATCGCGTCCTCGCGCCGCTTTTTGATCGATCGTTCATCTTTGACTCGTATTCGTCTCGCATTGGCAAAGGCACACATACGGCCGGAAAACGGTTCCGGCAGTTCGCGTGGACGCTTTCGCGTAACCGTACGAAGACGATTTGGGTGCTTCAGCTCGATGTCCGGAAGTTCTTTGATTCGATAGATCATAGAGTCTTGCTCGGTTTACTTGAAAGGAGGATCAAGAACGATCGGACGATGCAGCTGTTGGACATCATCATTCAAAGTTTTGAAACGTCTCCCGGGAAAGGGATCTCGCTCGGCAATCTCACATCGCAGCTTTTTTCGAATGTCTATCTCGACCCGCTCGATCAGTTCGTCAAGCGGACACTTCAAGTGAGATGCTATCTCCGGTATGCCGACGACATTGCTGTCCTCTCCCGCGACCGGGGGTTTCTCGAACGCCGCCGAGACGAGATCGGAATATTTCTTGTCCGTGAGATCGGTCTCAAACTCCATCCGGACAAGGTATCGATCGGCAAATGGCACGAGGGCATCGATTTTCTTGGACTTGTCCATTTCCTGTTCCATGCGGTGCTACGGACGAAGACAAAGCGGCGTCTCTTGGCACGCCTGTCGCCCAAGAACGCTGCGTCATATTTCGGCGTGACGCGGCACGTCCGGGCGCACGGACTGGAGCAGAGTATGCATGGTATATTGGAAGTATGAAAGAATCCATGTTTGAAGCGAAGGGCGTGACGGGAAAGACGGAGGGGACGAAAGTTGATGAAGCACTAAAGGAAAACACAGGGACCGGGTTCGCCGAGCGGAACCGGGCGTTTCTCGATACGTATATCGGGGACGGCTCGGTCGTGTTCAAGTCGGCGGAGGGAGTGATGACGTCTGATGGGCCGCTCGATACCTGCGCGGTCGATCTCGCCAAGGATCCGCCGGAAGTCTACCTGCACGATCGGTTTTTGGCGGGCGAATACGGTGGATCAGAAGCGAAGATGCTGTTCGGGACGTGCCATGAGCTCGAGCATATCCGCGAGCTTCGCGAACTCCTCCGCGAGCGAGGTGGCGCGTGGGTGTGGCAGGAACTTCAGCGGAAGAAAGAGGAAAAAAAGCGCTACCATATCCTTGATAACAGCTTCGACGACGTGAAGATGAATCGCGGACTCGTAGCACGCGCCCCGGCGCTCGGTGAGACGAGAGGGGGGCTGTACCGCGACGATCTTTTTGCCGAACGTGATCTGACGAAGCTTCCGAAACATCTCCAGTTTGCGCATATTCTGAACTGTGAACAGCAGGATACAGGCGAGACGTGGACGGTCGCGCCCGACGTACGTGAGGCGTTCGAGCAGCTCAGGGCGCTGAAGGGGAAATCTGGCGTATCGTTTCTCGACTACGCGTCGCATCCGGCGACACCGATGAGCGTGCGCTTGCAGCTCCAGGATGCGGTTATTGAACCGATCTACGAAAAGTTTTTCGAGGAGGACGTGGAGCAGAAGAGGCAGGAAGAAAAGAATCGGGCACAAGACAGTAATGACGGACAAGGCGGGGGGGGAAAAGAATCGGAAGGAGGAGAGAGTGAGAAGCCTGGTGAAGAGAGGACTGAGCAAGGACTTCAGACAGGTGAAGCCGTCAGCGAGCCGAAAAATCCAGAAGAGTATTTTAGGGAACTCTATGAGGATATCTTGAAGCAATATCGGCGTGTGATACCAGAGGACGTCATGAATGCGGCGGTCAAAAAGGAAATCGAGCGGCAAGTGGAGGAAGCGAACGGTGCCGATGTTGGCCGGCGGGCATTCGAAGCCTATGCTGCGGTGCAGGGTGTGGAGCCGGAGGATCTCCGCGCGTATCGACGCTTCCTTGAGGCAGTGGAACAGATCAGGAATCCTGAGACCAATGAGTCGGTCATCGAGGAATTACGGGCGCTCTTTGAACAGATCATCACACGACGGAAGAAGCGGTTGCTCACGCCGAAGTATCCGCTTCCCGAGGGTGATCTGCTCGCGTATCCGGCTGAGGCGGTTGTGCGGACCAGCGCTGGTGAGGTGGAGCCGGACGTATGGGAGGACATTGAGTTTCGCGAACGCGATGATAAGCTCGCCGGTGATTTTGACGTGACCGTCGTGGGTGATGTGTCGGGTTCGATGGAGGGCAAAAAGGCGGCGGCACAGCAGCTGGCGATGGCACTTGTCCTCGAAGCACTGGCGGAATTTTCTGATGAGCTGGAGAACCGGCGAACTGATCTCGCACATGATCTGCATGTGCGGACCGAAGGGTGGGTCTTCGGTGATCGGGCAGAATGTGTGAAGGTCCTATCGGAAGAACTTTCAGAGAAAGAACGCGTCGTGATGTACAAGCGGCTTGGGAAATCAGACGGGCAATCAACACAGGATTTCCTGGTTTTGGAAGAACTCCTGAAAAACCTTTCTGATGAGGAACGTGAGAAACTCGGATCAGGGAAGCTCAAAAAAATCGTCATTGTCATGACGGATGGAGACAGCAGTGATGCGGCGCGTGTGCAGGAAACGCTTGGGAAACTCCGTGAGGCGGGAGTGATTGCTATCGGCATCGGCATCACTGAAAGTGGATCATCCGCGCTCGTGACCTATAGCCCAGACGCGAGGCTTTGCAAGCGAGTCGAGGATCTCCCTCCCGTTCTGACCGATCTCTTGAAGGAACATCTCGCGAGTCTTTAAGCAATTTCGATTTCGGACAGGTATGGAACACGGCTTATTTTTCTATCTCAGTTCGTGGGGGGCGGCGGTCGTGATTGCTTCAGTCGCACTATTCCTGGTTACCCATGTCTCTTTTTTTCAGGAGCGCTTCTTGCGCCGTGAATCAGGCCGGGACTGTCTTATCCCGAGATCATATCGATTTGGAGGGGCCTTGCTCGCGGTCATTTTTTTGATACTCCTCGTCTTCGATGGCCGACTCGAGTGGGGACCATCGCTTTTGGCACTCTGGATTGGATCTTTGGCGACGATTGTCTTCTCTGTAGCCGATGATGTGCGACATGTCTCGTGGCCTTGGCACCTATTGTTTCAGGCACTCCTTGGAATCCTCGTCTTCTCTTCAGATATGCGACTCGATATTGGCGCATATGTGGAGGGAATGGAAATCAATACGGCATTTTCTTTCGGTCTCATCGGAGTGGTGGTTTGGGTTGTCCTGATCATGAATGCAATCAACTGGGCCGATGGCACGGACGGACTGATGCCAGGTGTCGCATTTCTTTCCTTCAACACACTCTTCTTCTTGGCACTGCGCCCCGAGGTGAATCAACCGACAATTGCAATCCTCGCGGCGATGCTCTCTGGTCTCGCTCTCGCCCTCCTCTTCTTCAACTGGCATCCGGCACGAATCCTCGCTGGTACGGGTGGAGCCTATTTTTTCGGCTTCTCGCTTGCTGTGCTGGGCTTGTACGCTGGTATGAAGGTAGCGACACTCCTCCTTGTCCTGGCCATCCCCGTGTTCGATGCATTGTTTGTGGTGTTGCGACGGCTCTCACTGGGCCGATCCCCCTTTCGTGCTGATCAAGAACACCTCCATCATCTCCTCCTCACGCGTGGTTGGCATCCAACGATGATTGCGATTGCCTACCTCTTGGTGACCTGTTTGATGGCGCTCCTCGCGTTGTTTCTTGAGGGTGGAGAGAAGGCTCTGGTGTTTCTCATCACAGGTATATTGCTTTTGTTGTTTTCGATCGGCTTGCATCTTTCTCTTCATCCAGTGCGAGAAACTCGTCAATGAGTATGAGAGCAGTCACGCCATTGATTCGTCGGGTTGTTGTGGTTGTGGGTGTAGCAATAGTGTTGATGGTGATTGGGGTACAGTCTCGGATCTCGGATACGTATGATCCTGCGGGGTCTGTTTTCCCGACACATGCTATTACATGGGGACATGTTTGGAAACTAGAGATTGCCCATACTGATGCGCTCCGTTCACGTGGACTCGGCGGACGCGATAATTTGTCACAGGGGAATGGCATGCTTTTCCTCTTTAACAATCCCGACCGGTATGGGTTTTGGATGCAGGGAATGAAATTTCCGCTTGATATGATTTTCCTTCGGCAGGGAGAAGTCATCCATATTGAGCGAGGTATTCAGCCAGGGGATAATAAAGTGGTCATACCGCCGGCGGTAGTTGATCAGGTGCTCGAGCTGAATGCCGGCGAAGCTGCTCGTCTGGAGCGGGGTGACTATATTTGGTTCGGGCGCTGGTTTTCATCAGTGGCCAATACCTGATGTTTGACTACAGAAAACTAAAACCCCGGGGTTCCGGGGTTTTAGTGCAATTGCGGTGAAGGTACAACACTGTCTCACGAGCGTATGAGCGTTATGACCGATAGGCAGCCACTCGGCTCGAATACTTCTTCAAGTTCTGGAGCTGCTTGCTGTTGAGCTGCTTCGACTGGTCGATTGCCTGACGGACCATGTCTTTCGAGAATTCTACTGATTGACCAGGTGTGAGTGAGCGTTGCGAGAGACGTTTCCTGAGATAGTCCTCGATGTAGAC
Organism: uncultured Bdellovibrionales bacterium; assembly: GCA_964385515.1. GTDB lineage: Bacteria > Patescibacteriota > Minisyncoccia > Moranbacterales > UBA1568 > SSEF01. The sequence continues at coordinate 21,912 of CAYLPD010000001.1, read as the reverse complement.
TTTGTGTTCACCCGAAAGGGATGAATCAGGCGTCTTTTCGAGATAATTCATGAGTGCGCGGCGGGCTAGATGGGTTGTGCCATCACCTCGGGCGGCAGTTTCAACGAATGATGTCTCTGTTTCCTTGCTCAGTTCTGTCGGAGTAGGAGTCACCTTTGATTGATCTCCAGCTGATTTCATGTCTGTTGGTTTTTTCAAATCAACCGTTTTGGAATCAGTTGTCACAGGTGTTTTATCTGTTGTGTCGACAGTTTCATCGGCGCGCTGTGAGTAGGAGTAAATACCTAGAGCAATAGCGGCGACGATGAGGAAACTGACGATGACACGCAAGTTCTCCTGAAGCCAGGCTTTAGCCTGATCAGTGACACGCTCTTCCTCGTTCATGTTCATGTTCATGTTTTCTTCCATAAGAGTCACCTCTCTTCCTAGCTTACTACCAAGTACTCAATCGATAATGATCGATGCCATTCGATGGAAACTAACGATGTTCCTGATGCGATCGGCACGCGTTCCCTCGGTTGGGTATTATGGTAGTTTATAGATTATCTTGTGAATGTACCGCTTGCGTTGAAGCTCCAATGGGAGCCCTCTTCATTCTGAAAAGAGCTTCACTCGCCCATTTCTTCTCTCATAGTACGGTTGAAGAAAAGGGGTGTCAATCTGGACAAATAATCTGCTTTTCTGCTTAATGAAGCCAGAATTAGCATCTGGTGTGTATCAGCTCCCGTTTTTATTCCCTTGAACTGAGTATGAATCAGCGGGTGGATGAGCGGGGTAGGTGTAAATCAGATCTTTCTAAGATGATGAAGATACTTTGCATGTTTCAATCAACTTTGTGAAGGTGATACGCACACACGTCTGCAATCGTCTTGAGTGAACAGGATGATGTATCTCGTGAAAAATTAAAATAAAGATGCAGAAAATATTTCATACAGAGTGTGAGAGATGTTCAATCTTGTTGTTACTGAAAAAATAATTTGTATCGCTTGACATTTCCTCTATGCAAATATTTTTTATGAGAGTATACTAAAAGCGTGTGAGAAACTTCACACGTACGTGGAACAAAAATGTTTCACAAACAATAAAAAAATAACATCGTAACCGTGAACGTACGGGGGCGAAAACAAAATTTTGGAAGGAGGTGACCTACCATGGCAACAAAGAAAAAGAAAGTGACCAAGAAGAAGGCCGTCAAGAAGGTGACCAAGAAGAAGGCTGCCAAGAAGACCGCCAAGCGCCGCGCCTAGTCGGCTCGACCGCTTCTTACAGGAGTCCCGTAATTGCGGGGCTTTTGTTTTGTGATGTTATCAATAACACCGATGATGAGACGGGCTTTTCCGGCGAGGTCGGGGATGATAGCAAGTGATGAAAGTGTGGTGACATCGGTGAAGAGGGCGGAGAGATTTTTTGCCTGTTCAGGGCTTATTTCAAGGAAAAAATTGATTTTTACTCCGGTGCTATTGATGACTTGAAGTTCAGTCATGAGACGTCGGTAGTGCTCGAGTCCGTCTGCTCCAGAAACGAGCGCACTTTTTGGCTCGAAGTGTTTCACGTTCGGTGCAGCTCTTCGGTAGAGCGCGTTCGAGAGGTAGGGGAGATTGGCGGTAATGAATACTTCATCGTAGTTTGAGAGCTGCTTTGATACTCGCGCGAGGAGGTCACTCTTCAGGAATCGGATTGCGCTGATATGGTGATACTTCGAATTTTTCCGAGCATAGCGGAGTGCAACTTCTTCACTCTCGACCGCAAAGAAGGAAATATAATTCTGCTGCTTCGTTTGAAGCGAAAGAAAAATACTTGTGATGATCGCACCACTGCCGGTACCCACATCAACAACGGCAACTTTTTTTCTTGGCGTGAGCGATGTGTTGATATGATCAATCGTGTGCTCGACCATGAGTTCAGTCTCCGGTCGCGGGATGAGGACACCCGGTCCGACAAAAAAATCCCGACCGTAGAATTCGCGGACGCCAACGATGTAGGCGATGGGTTCGTGTTTCGCAGCGCGAACGAGGAAGTCCCGGTAGCGTTTTAATTGTTTGGGAGGGACAGTGTCTTCGCTGTGAGCCAAGAGAAATACGCGATCCTGGCCGAGGGAGCGGGCAAGTAAGACCTCCCGGTCAAGGCGGGGGAGACTGGGTGAAAGCCGAAGGGCTTCGCGGATGATCAAGTCAGTTGGCATGTCGTGAGTATTGGGCTAGTCTCTTACGTTGTTGTTCATTCCCATTTTAACCCGCCGTTAGTCGGCAATTGACGGAGGAGAAACGCGTGGAAATTCTTGGAACCATTACCACCTTGGGTGGTCTCGCGTCTGGCGACTGTTTTTTCAGGGCTGACGAGGTTGACCCTTACGCCGACGGCCACAGACCTGGTCAGATCCCAACAAAATGTCGAAAGGTGCTGATCAGCGGAGAAATCCGGACGGACGAGTCAGGTGTGTGGGGTTTCCTGCCTGACATGGTCTTGTTGTGGCCAGACAGTTTGCCGGTGTATCCAGTGAGCTAGCGGTTTCCAGTTGTTGGAACCCAGCGGCCGGATATTACAGTATCACAAGGCAGTTTGCGTATTACGCGAGCTGCCTTGAATCTTTTTATACGAACAGTTAGCTCTTTTTATAACTCCCTCTTCCCTTCTGCTTCGAGTTTCAGGCGCATGTCTTCGGTTTCGAGTATATCGAGTATCGGGCCGAGACCACCAGCGAGGATACCGGGGATATTGCTCCAATTCTCCTTGATCCGGTGATCAGTGATCCGGTCCTGGGGGAAATTGTAGGTGCGGATTTTTTCGCTGCGGTCGCCGGTGCCGATCTGATTCTTCCGAGCGTCACCTTGCTCTTTGCGCTGGCGCTCCTCTTCCTGCTCCCAGAGCCGGGCACGGAGCACCTTCATCGCTTTCTCACGATTCTTGATCTGTGACTTCTCATCCTGACAGGAAACGACAAGCCCAGTCGGAAGATGGGTGATGCGCACGGCGCTGTAGGTTGTGTTCACTGATTGGCCACCTGGACCGGACGAGCAGAACGTGTCGATGCGGAGATCTTCGGGTCGGATGACGATTTCGATATCATCAATCTGTGGGAGAACGGCGACCGTGACGGTTGAGGTATGAACGCGCCCCATTTTTTCTGTTTCGGGGATGCGCTGGACGCGGTGAACACCGGATTCATATTTGAATTTTTGATACACTGACGTCTCACTTCGGCCACGATTCACTTCAAAGGTGATTTCTTTGTAGCCACCCACTTCACTCACGTGGCTGTCGAGGAGTACCGTGTGCCACCCTTGGAGTTCGGCATAGCGGGCATACATCCGGAAGAGCTCGGCAGCAAAGAGACTGGCCTCATCACCACCCGCGCCAGCTCGGATCTCGACGATGATGTCCTTGGCGTCGTTTTTGTCCTTGGGGAGAAGGAGGCGTTTCAGCTCGGCCTCGACGGTTTCTCGTTCAGCGGCGAGCGCAATATTTTCCTCGAGTGCAAGGGCTTTGAGTTCTTCGTCTGATTCAGTTTGAGTGATTTCTGCATTTTCGCGGAGACTCTGCTCGATAGTTTTGAGTCGATGGATGCGCTCCATGACAATATCGAGTTCGGCTTTGCGTCGTCCCAAAGTCATGAGCTTGTCCGGCACACTCAAAATAGCCGGTGCAGAAAGTTCCGCCTCGATCTGTCGCACTTCCGATTCAATTTTTGTGATCAGGTCTTGCATATTGGTAGCTTTATAGAGCCATTATATATCATTGACTCTTGCAGAATTTTATGCTATTGTAATGTGTTGTTCGTTCCAAATTTCTTTGTGTTTCAACCCAGCCGACTCGTCGGCACCCAACTTGGAGATCACATGTACATCCGCTCGTTTCTCATTTGTGCTCTCGTTGTCATCCTGATGATCATTGCTCTTCCTTGGGTGACAGGAAAAATCGAGCAATATGGTTACGCAATGATGGTTTTTCTGGGAGCCACCATCGCCCTTGCTCCTTCGGCCGCTGCTCAGGCGCGCCGTTGGCTACGTAGCTGAGCATCAAGGCAGTTTCGCAAACGCGGAGCTGCCTTGAATCATTTTTTACAAACTTCTCTCACAGCCTAACCCCTTTCTCTTTCTTTCGCAAACAAAAAACCCGCCCACATCGCTTCGCGAAGTGTTTCGGGCAGGCCCTCATTTCACAGCGCGAAGTTGTGTACGGATTTCTTCACACTAAGCAGCTGGCTTAGCCTTCGCTGCCTTGGCGGCTCGGACGGCCTCCGCGGCGCGAGTCTCTTGCTCGGCTTTCTCAGTAGCCTTCTTTTCAGCAGCTGCTTTGGCAGCTTTCTTCTCGACCAGTGAGGCATGGGTAGCCTTGGTCTGTTCGACGCGCTCGGCGAGCTTCTTGAATCGATCAACTCGACCGCCCGCATCGATAAACTTTTTCTTCCCCGTATAGAACGGGTGGCACTGTGAACAGATCTCGGTGTTGATGACGGAATTGGTTGAACCCGTGACAAACTTGTTGCCACAGACGCAGGTGACTTGGACTTCTTCGTGATAGGTTGGGTGGATGCCGGTATTCATAGTCGAAGATAGAAATACGCACAGCGGAGTCTATCACGTGACTGGAAAATTGACAAGTCTCACCGTCTCACGTATTCTAGGAACGCTTTGCTACAGCCGTTTATCCTTTGGGATAGGGGGCGAGTACGCGAATCACGCATATCCAATTGGGCGCCCCTTCCTGCTCAGCACCTGAGCTCAGGTGCTGGGTCAGGGCGAAATACCCGGTTTGATAGAGGTAAATAACTTAAGGATAAAGTCATGTCCGAAGCCAAAGCGGCCCCCGAGGCCGGCACGTCCCTCCCAACCGAGGGAGAGTTTGAGTATTTTACAGGGTTTGATTTCAGCCGTCTCGACGACTCATTGGAATCCCTCCTCAAGGCAGGGGTTCACTTTGGTCACCTGAAGAGCCGTCGTCATCCGCGGATGGAAGAGTATATCTTCACAACCCGGAAGAATATCAATATCTTGAATTTGGAAAAAACGAAACAGTGTCTCGACCAAGCCGCTGAATTCCTCACCGGCGTCGCCAAGAGCGGCAAGCCCGTTCTTTTTGTTGGTGTGAAGAAACAGACTCATGATGCAGTGAAGTCTTTGGCCAAGCGGATTGGGATGCCCTACGTCATCGATCGTTGGCTCGGTGGGACGCTGACAAATTATGCGCAGATTCGAGGTCGGGCAAAATACCTCGTGGAGAATGAAGCAAGTTTTGCTGCAGGTGAATTTAAGAAGTACACCAAGTTCGAGCAGCAGCGGAAGAGCGAGGAACTTGAGAAGCTCGAACACAAGGTGGGCGGGTTGCGGACTATGCAGGAATTGCCCGGTGCGATTGTTATCGCAGACGCCAAGGAAGCCTCGTCAGTGATCAAGGAAGCAGAACGGCTCCATGTGCCACTTGTTGCGATTGTTGATACCAATGCTGATCCGAGAGCGATCGACTATCCGATTCCGGGCAACGATGATGCTCTGTCATCGCTCCGTCTTCTCCTCGGTCTCCTGGGCCGTGCAGTGGTTCGTGGCACCGAACAAAAAACTGCTCTGACGGCTCAAAAATCGGCTGTGAAGACATCTCCAGTGGTGGCTGAAAATCCGGTTATTGTCTCGGGAGAGCAGCAGTAGCTTCCGAGTTTTTCCATTTTTTTCTACAATATAAAAGAAGTCCTATGAGCACCATGGAACAAGTCAAAGCACTCCGTGAGAAGACTGGCGGAGGTATCGTAGAAGTGAAAAAGGCCCTTGATGAAGCCAAGGGTGATGAGGCTAAGGCACTCGAGATCCTCAAAAAACGGGGTGAGGCCAAGGCCTTGAAAAAGACGGATCGAACTGCTGGTGAAGGAATTGTTGTTTCGTATATCCATTCGAACAAACGTGTCGGGACACTTTTGACGCTTCTCTGTGAGACAGATTTTGTCGGTCGGAATGAGGAGTTTCAGACACTGGCTCATGATCTTGCGATGCATGTAACGGCAATGGCGCCGAGCTATATCCGCCCTGAAGATGTGCCGGCAGATTTGGTCGCGAGTGAGCGAAATATTTGGGAAGCTCAGGTGGCAGCCGAAGGGAAGCCGCAAGAAATCGTTGAACGAATTCTTGCTGGGAAAGAGAAAAAATTTCGTGAAGAGCAGGCGCTTCTCACACAACCGTTTGTAAAGGATTCGACAAAGACGGTCCAGGAGTTGATCACTGAAAAGATTCATCGGATTGGAGAAAATATTCAGATAGGTCGTTTTGATCGGTTCGAAATATAAATTTCCGCTCGGTAGCGGGCCAAGCCCTTCGCCATGTGGTATCTCGTTCTCCCACCCATTGTCTTCATTCTGAGCCTCGCGCTCCTTTTCTGGTTTCTCTCGAAGAAATCCAGTGATCCCGGAGTGCTTGGTCGGATGGCTCAGGGCGAGCTGATTCAACCACCGCGACGCTTTCTCTTCATCCGAGAAGAAACCGGGCTGCGTATTCTCGAAAAGCTGACGAAACGGTTGAATTTGCTTTCATTGAAGTTTCACAATCGTTTCAATCAGTTCTTGAGTCTTCTCCGAGCTCGGCGTGAGAAGATGCGTCAGTCAGCTGAAGCTGCTTCAGTTGCAGCCGAAAAGAGTCGTTTCTGGAATCGTTGGCAGCGACGCCATGGTCGAGACCAGGAAGGAGTGATGCCAGCTTCAGAAGCAACGCTTCCGATTCCTGCCGCGACTGATCGGGTGGTAGTGAAACTGGCAGAAAAGGAAACCTCATTGGTGGATGTAGCTCGTGAGAAAGCCGGTCGGATCCGAGATGTAGGGAAGAACCTGGGTGATTCGCTTGTTTCAAAGAGCGAAGAAACTGTTCGGGTGTTCCGTCGCCGGCGAGTGACGGCAAATGGCGGAAAACGGCTGTCAGAAGAAGAGTTGATTGATCGAATCGCAAAGAATCCAAAGGACGCTCAGGCATATGAGGAATTGGGCGACTTTTATATGGAGGGGGGCAATCTCTCAGATGCAAAAGCGTGTTATCGTCAGGTGATAAAGCTCTCGCCACTCAATCGAGAGGTGAAGGAGAAGGTGAGACGCCTGGAAAGGTTGCTCGTTCAGAAGGAAAGAGGCTGAGGTTGATGGGATGGGTATTTTTGGCTAAGATATGGGAGTTACGCTGAGAGGTATCGGATAAGCGTTTTTTGGATATCGAAGTGACTCGGGTTGGTAGAGCAAAAGCTGTGTCTGGCTTGGTCACTCATCTCTGATATCATTGCCACGAGATCGGGCAAACAGTGTAAAGCACAGGTGGTTTCTTGCCTGAGTAGCTCAGCTGGTAGAGCAACGGTTTTGTAAACCGTGGGTCGTCGGTTCAAGCCCGACCTCAGGCTCCAGGGATAGATACGAGAGATTGGTGGCGGCCACTATGTATGGGTCGCGGGCCGGGCCTGGTTTTTTCTCAGAGAATTGAAAATGGGTAGGTGGTGGAGTGGTCTATCACAACAGACTGTAAATCTGTCGCCTTCGGGCTTCGGGGGTTCGAATCCCTCCCTACCCACAAAATCAAATTCTCCACCCTCTGGGTGGGAACTTTGATTTTATAGAGTTATGGGGAGTGGATTCGAACGGGGAAAGGGGTCGGGAAAACGGGAGTTTTCCTGTAAGCGGAGAGCAGCGAGTCTTCGAGCGTTGAGTACCGAGGGGTTCTCAAGGAGCGAAGCGACGTTCAATCCCTCCCTACCCACACAGTATTGAAAAAGATATGCCCACGTAGCTCAGCTGGTAGAGCAACTCCATGGTAAGGAGTAGGTCAGCAGTTCGATTCTGCTCGTGGGCTCACAAGTAATGAGGTGGTGTAAAGTAACCCATGCTTGCCCGTCAGAGTTTGAGCATCGGCGGGGCAAGGCGTAGGTCATCCCGCCGGGCGGGATCAACGGCTCAAGAAATCAGGAAAGATTGACGACACGAGGTTTTTCGCGTAGAGTGCAACCATTATTTTGAAGCCAATAAGCGAATCAAATATGGGCAAGATCAAGGACAACATGGCCAAGCTGAAGTGCAGTGAGTGTCAGCGTATCTCGCGCGAGACTTCGCGTAACAAAAAGAAGGTGAAGGAGAAACTCTCACTCTCCAAGTACTGTCGCTTTTGCCGCAAGAATACCGTGCATAACGAATCGAAATAACTGATGGTTTGAGAGCGTTGTATACTGAGTATGCAACGCTTGTGTTATGCAGAGAGGGGCGTCGTATAGTGGTAGTACAACGGTCTCCAAAACCGTTAGTGAGGGTTCGATTCCCCCCGCCCCTGCAGAGCTCGCTCGTAGTTCGTGGTTCTGTAGTACATCTCAAAGCCACGAGCTAACCGCTCATCACTGTTTTTGGCCCCATCGTCTAGCGGCTAGGACACTTGGTTCTCATCCAAGAAACAGGGGTTCGATTCCCCTTGGGGCTACACGTAAAACCAGCAAATGAGAGGCTTGCCAAAACCTCTTTAATGTTTGTAAAACTTCATCAAAAAAAAGAACGCCCCTCATCAATCTGCGGGGGGCGTTCGTAGAACAGTCTCTGTGCTCAGCGACTGATCAGTCCGTTACCGGCTGTCGTAATCTTCCTCAATCGCTCGCCTCACGGCCGCTAACTCGAGTGGCCATTTTCCGTACTGAGCGACGATCACTCGAACGGGGCCTGCATCATGACCCTTGAAGGAAATCTTGAATGTCAGGATTGGGTCGGGATCAGCGAAAGCAAAGAACTGGCGAAGTGTTTCGCGGCGAGCTTCACGCTGCTTTCCTTCGAGCTTAGCGATTTCCGTGTCCATCTCGGCTAACAGTTCAGCGACGTACTGGTCGAGACTGATCGCACCGGCCTCAACTACCACCGCGATCTGCTGCTGAAGTCCATCCAGCTTCAGCAAGGCCTTACTGAATTCCTGCGGCGGCTCCGGAAAGCGGACAGATACGTTCGGATCTTGCCAACCGTATCTGTGACCAGGTTGTCCGAAGTCAGGAAACAGATCGAGCATGACAGAGACCCGATTGCGCCGCTCGAAGAAACGCTGGGTTGCGTTGCGTTTCTCTCGAGCCTGCAAGAGCTGTATGGTTTCATAGCTCCGCTTAGTACCGAACCAACCCCAGTGGCTAACGCGGTCTGAGGCTTCTTTCTGCGCCTTATTGAGAGCGGTATGCGACGCCCGCACCGTACCGTCGCGCCCCATCCAGAGAGTGAAGAGCTGTCGCGAGGCACAGATCTTGACCCATACATCCTCAGGCAAGATACCCAAGACTGGCACATCATGTGACACACACCAGGTGAGAGCGTGATGGGCGTTCTGTGCCACGTCGTTCATGCGTTTCATGAGTGCTGCTTCGTTGACTATGAGCCGGCGGCCTTTGTCGACATCGAAACCGAAAGGGAAGCGCTTGGTCTTCTCGCTACCTTGCGACTCCAGTGTCACTCCCTGGAGGCTGCGCTCGAGTGCCTTGGCTCGAGCTTGAGCATCACGGATTGCCCCCTCACAGACGGCTTTGAAATCACTCAATTCGATTGTCTGAAACATTCCTGCCTCCGTTGGTAAGGTTGAAGGGTGGAACTTGGTTCCGTGTCCAATGTAGTCCGCGGCCAGGCAAAAGTCAACCACAAAGCAGAGGCTGTTTTTCTTCCCCAGCAAAAACTATGGGTGGTAGCCCGTAGAGATTCACTCTGTGTTAGAATTCAACAATGAGACAGTGCTCCTTGAGGTTCTCGTAGTTAATCCACATGAATTTCCTCACACAAAAAATTAATACAGGCTTCGCCATTGGTTGTATATACGGAGCTATTTCATTTTTCATCTTCGTAGCCCCGCTTATTGGGTATTTTTTTATTCCAGGTGCAATAACATACCACGCAATGCGCAGTTTGGTAATTTTCTTCCAGTCTGGATCATTTGATCCGAATTCTCATCTGGGAACAGAAATAGCTATGGCTGTACTCTTTCTGAACATCGTCATTTGGGGAATACTTGGCTATCTCATTGCGCAAGGTATGACCCGATGGGAGGCATATTCAATACGAATGCGGAAAATCTACAGCAATAAGTGATTACAGAGCACAGTCCTTATCGCGGAGGTAGCCTGATCACTGCTACGCAAATGGATGTCCAAAGCTGACATCTGTATGGGAAATACTCAGAGACATTCTGAAAATATTTAACGCTTGGCCCAATGCCACCATTTTCTTACTCAGAAAAACCCCCGGGCGAGAGCTCATAGAGTTCTATAAGCCGAAGCCTGTTCTGCTGCGCGTAAGCGTCGCAGGCGGGCTTTTCCTTTTGTGTTAAAATAAACCCGTTCCAGATCTCTTCAGTTAGAAAACCACCAGCTGCATTCCTATGTCTACTCTCATTTTCGATATTGAAACAGTTGGTGAGGATTTCACTGCGCTTGATGAGACGACACAGGAGTCAGTCACTCGTTGGATCAAGCGTGAGAGCGGGGACGACAATGACGAATACCAGGCGGCTCTGAAAGACCTCGCGGATGGACTCGGGTTTTCGCCGTTGACTGGCCAAGTCGTAGTGATCGGCGTGCTCGATGTCGAGCGGGAGAAATCAGCGGTGTACTACCAACCTGCCGATGCCAATGATACAGACTTTGTAGAGGATGACTGCAAATATGAGGCGCTGTCCGAAAAGGCGATGCTCGAAAAATTCTGGGAGATCGCGACCAAGTACGACACTTTTGTTACCTTTAACGGCCGTCAGTTCGATGTCCCGTTTATGATGGTGCGTTCGGCGGTGCACGGTGTGAAACCGACCAAAAATTTGCTTGCCAATCGCTATTTGCAGTATCAGCCGTGGAATGCGAAACACATTGACCTTCTTGATCAACTTTCGTTTTATGGCGCGATGCGGCGCAAGGGAAGTCTGCACTTGTGGACGCGTGCGTTTGGGATCGAAAGTCCCAAAGCACAGGGTGTGACTGGAGACGATGTGGGAGATCTCTTCAAAGCGGGCCGGCATCAGACGATTGCGCGATACAATGCTCGTGATCTGATGGCAACACGCGCACTCTATGAACGTTATCGCGAATACTTTGTTTTCCCAGAGCGATAATGGGCAATCTTTTCGCATCGATCCAGCCAGATCAGATCATGGATCGTCAATGTTGGACCAGTTTCGATTATAATGGAAGAGAGAAGAAAGGCTCATTTTTCGGCTCTTGTATGAAGCGGGGAGCATGAATGTTTTTGTGTTGTTTCCATGAGGACAAGTTACTCTTGAACTCTATCGGCAATCGTGTTACAACTGACAAGCATATTTTCTGAGAAATAACATGGATATCCAAGTCACTTTACGGGACTTCAAGGCGCGGCTCGATCCCCAGATTGCGGCATATTTTGATACGGCTCTTGCTGAGGCGAAGCGGGAGGATGATTTGGTGTACCAGGCATTGGAACATGTAAAGACAATGACTTTGGCCGGTGGAAAACGTCTCAGGCCTGCTTTTATGTACTATGGCTACCTCGCAGCGGGCGGGGATGATCGAGAACGGCTGCTCAAGACAGCGGTTGCGGTTGAACTCATCCATACGTTTCTGCTCATTCACGATGATATTATTGATCGCGATGCACTCCGGCATGGTCAACCAACTCTGCATGAGCGATATCGGGAGTGGGGAAAAAAATACCTCAACCTTGTAGCGCCGGAACATTTTGGCGATTCCATCGCACTCATCGTGGGGGATATGCTCTTTGCTCTGGGGAACGATATTATTTTCAACTCAGGTTTTCCAGAAAAATATCTCTACGCCGCGCTTTCGCGAATGCAGAAAATCGTCTCTCAGACGGTGGTTGGTCAGGCACGAGATATTTATATCGAGTATCGGGGAGAAGCGTCATCTGCGGAGATTCTCGAAATGTATGAGAAGAAGACTGCTCGTTACACGGTCGAAGGTCCACTCCATCTCGGCGCCCTGCTTGCCGGCGGGACACCTGAGTTGGCGGCGGCTCTGACTCGTTATGCACTTCCAGTTGGCATCGCCTTCCAAATTCAGGATGATATTCTCGGCATGTATGGTGATGAAAAGCGAATTGGAAAACCGGTTGGCTCTGATATTCGTGAAGGAAAGATCACCCTGCTGGTGTCACACATCTTTGAACATGCCGATCGGGCCACGAAGAAAGAAGTGGACCGTCTCCTCAGGCGTGGTAGTGAACTGCGGATGGCTGATATTGAACGTTTGCGATTGATTGTTCGGGAAACGGGCGCTCTCGATTCAGCTCAAGCGCTCGCTTTGCGGTATATCGAAGAAGGAAAGCAAGCTCTGGTTTCGATGAAGCAGCTGGCGCGTCCTGAGGCGCTGGATTTCCTAGAGGGGGTAGCGGATTATATGGCCAAACGTGAGTATTGATGTCAGAATTCTCATTATGACTAATGTATTACCTGTGCAGCTTCCTCGCCATGTGGCGATTATTCCCGACGGCAATCGACGTTGGGCGAAGGAACATGGTTTGGAAAGCTGGGAAGGCCATGAGGAAGGGGCAAAACGGATCGAAGAAATTGTTCGCGAGGCACGCAGGCTGGGTATCCGCGAAGTTTCCTTTTGGGGTTCTTCGATGGAAAATCTCACAAAGCGACCACTGCGAGAGCGCCAAGAGCTGTTGCGTATTTATGCAACGTATTTTGAGAAACTCATGTCTGAGGAGAGCCTCTTCACTGATCGTGTCCGGGTGCGTTGTATCGGTCGATGGAAGGACCAGTTTCCTGATCAGTTGAAAGCCATCTTGAATCGCGGTATCGAAGCGACAAAAAATCATGATCAGTATTTTCTGAATTTTTTTCTTGCCTATAGTGGGGACGATGACATGCTTCAGGCGGTGAAGCGAATTGCGGGCGAGGATCTGGCGCCCGGTATGGTAACGGAGAACGTTATCAAACAGCATCTGATGACCGCTGAACTCCCCTCTGTCGATCTGCTCATTCGAACGGGAAACGACCCCCATCTTTCAGCGGGCTTTATGATGTGGGAGACAAAGGACTCGCAGCTGTCCTTTCCGCATGTCTATTTTCCTGATTTCAGAGCTGAAACTTTTGGCGCCTCTATACTTGAGTATACTGAGCGCGAACGCCGTTTTGGGCAGTAGCATGAGTGTCCAAAAGAGACAATACTCCCTACTGGGGTGGGGTTTTTCAGAGTCGTGTTGACAACATTTTGGCTTTCCAGTACACTGTGAGCACATTTGAAAAGTGCATACGGATTCCGTGAGAGAGGGTATATTGACGCGACACAGGACTGAGGAACGCACGAATTATACGCACCACTCTCTTTTTGTGTTGGCAAACTTATTTTCTTGCGGCCCCGATGCAATATATGGGAAATAACAAAGAACTTATTCGTTTCGAGGGAGAAGTTATCGAATCACTCCCGAGTACTACCTTCAAGGTCCGACTCGATAACGGACATGAGGTACTCGCTCACATTTCGGGTAAGATGCGAGTCCACTACATCCGTTTGCTCCCTGGAGATCGAGTGATTGTTGACATGAGTCCGTATGATCTCACCAAGGGTCGGATCGTGCAGCGTTTGAAGGTTTGATTTGACAGTTTGTAAAGATGCTATGAAAGTTCGCGCTTCCGTAAAAAAGATTTGTGCTCACTGTAAAATCGTGCGTCGTCACCGAGTCGTGCATGTGATTTGCAAGACTCCGAAGCACAAACAGCGACAAGGATAACTGCCTATGCTCCGAATTGCCAGCATCAACTTACCGGATAACAAGCGCGTCGAAATTGCGCTGACGTATATTTATGGTATCGGCCGTCCAACGAGCCGAAAGATCCTTGAGTCTTTGAAGATTGACCTTGATACACGCACCAAAGACCTGACTGAGAAGGACGCCAACCGTTTGCGTGAGACAATTGAAAAGACACATCGTGTAGAGGGAGAGCTTCGCCACCTGGTGAAGATGAATATCAAACGACTCAAAGAAATTGGCAGTTATCGGGGGGTCCGGCATACGAAGGGGCTTCCGGTCCGTGGCCAGCGTACCAAGACAAATACCCGTACAGTTCGTGGCAATGTGAGAAAGACGATGGGTAGCGGTCGCAAGAAGTCTGATAGCAAGACATAATGAACCTATGGCAGACGAGCTCACAACTGAAGAAGTAAAAGGAGATGCTCCAGTCGTCGAAGAGACGGATGCGAAGAAGCGTGTCAAGAAGGTAAAGCGCCTGGTTCAGCAGGGGCGGGCGAGTATCCAGTGTACATACAATAATACCATTGTCACACTGGCGGATATGAACGGCGCAGTCCTGGCATGGTCAAGTTCGGGCCATCTCGGTTTCAAAGGTGCCAAGAAATCCACGCCGTATGCCGCAACACAGGTAGTTGCGGAGGTCTCGGAAAAGGTCAAGAAATACGGTCTTGAGGATCTTGAAGTTTTTGTGAAAGGTGTCGGTCAGGGTCGTGAAGCATCAATTCGTGCTCTGGCAAATAATGGCTTCAACCTTACTTCAATCAAGGACATCACCCCCGTTCCGCATAATGGTTGTCGCCCGAGACGCCCCCGCCGAATTTAAGCAAGCGTGATTATACACTGAAGCCACTCAACCCAAGTCCGATTATGGCCAACAACATTGATTCCAAATGCAAACTCTGTCGCCGCGCTGGTGAAAAACTCTTCTTGAAGGGCGATCGTTGTCTTTCCCCGAAGTGCGCCATGGTGCGTCGACCGTATGGCCCTGGAATTCACGGGAACAATCCTTCACGTGGACGGAGCGAGTTTGGACGGCAGCTCTCGATGAAGCAAAAAATCAAGCGACTCTACGGTGTCATGGAGCGTCAGTTTCGTCATCATTTTGAAGAGAGTAAATTGCGACCGGGAGCAACCGGCGATGTGTTACTCCAGCGTTTGGAATGTCGACTTGATAATGCAGTTTACCGTCTCGGTTTTGCTCCGTCACGGATTTCGGCCCGGCAACTTGTGGACCATAAGTTCTTTACGGTCAACGGTCAACGGATGAATATCCCCTCATATGAGGTCAGAATTGGTGATGTGATTGCACTCAAAGCCAGCAAAGAGCAAAAGATGGTTACGAAAAATCGACTGGAAATATTGAAGAACAAGAACGATGTGCCGCACTGGCTTGCGCTTGATGCAGAGAAACTTACGGGAAAGGTACTTGCGTTGCCGTCTCGTGAAGATGTTGGCATCTCTGTCGATGCTCAGATGGTGGTCGAGTATTATTCTAAATAATTTCAATCGGTAATTTTGTTCCGCTCCAGCGGACACAACATAATATATGCAAAACATCACTGCGCCGTACCAACCAAATTATACTGAACTCGGGGCCAATCATGGCAAGCTCGAGATTGGCGGTTGCTACCCTGGCTATGGGGCGACTCTCGGTAATGCACTTCGGCGAGTGCTGCTTTCTTCGTTGCCTGGCGCTGCTGCTCGCTCAGTGAAACTCAAGGGCGTGTCTCATGAGTTCTCGACGATTCCAGGTGTGATGGAGGATGTCGTTCAGATTATTCTCAATATGAAGCAAGTTCGATTTCGATCGCACAGTGATGAGGCGGTGACGGTGACCGTCAAAGCCAAGGGCGAGGGTGTCGTCACAGCTTCGGCGATCAAGTGCCCGAGTTCTGTCGAGGTTGTCAATCCCGATCAGGTCATTGCAACGCTGACAGATAAGAAGGCAGAATTTGAAATGGATATCACTGTGGATCGTGGCTTGGGGTATATTCCTGTCGAAGCGCGCGAAGAAGAAGAACGCGAGATCGGAGAGATCGCTATTGATGCCATTTATACGCCGATCAAACGCGTGAACTATGAAGTTGAGAATATGCGCGTTGGGAAGCGGACTGACTACGACAAGATAACGCTCGAGATCGTGACGGACGGGACACTTTCACCGGTTGCTGCCTTCAATCAGGCTGTTGCAATCCTCGTTGCTCAGTTCTCAGTTTTGCCGGTTGGGGTGGACGAGGCTTCTGCAGAGGAAGGAGAAAAGACAGAGAAGAAAGCATCCAGAAAATCCAAAAAGGAAGCGGCTGATCCAGTAGCTTCAGAGGGAGAATAATCGAATTAGCCTGAGTGTCAAGAGTATGCAGCATCGGAGAAAAGGTCGAATCTTGAGTCGGGGTGTGAATGCCCGTAGAGCGCTCCTAAAGACGCTCCTGGGGAGCTTGATCATGCGTGAAAAAATCACAACTACGTTAGCCAAGGCTCGCGAGATGAAGGATCATATCGACCAGCTCGTTAACAAGGGGAAGCGGGCGGAGGCTGATCCGAATCGTCGACAGGCTGAGATCCGTCTCTTGCGCCAGAGGCTTTCGTTGGAAGCTGCCAAGAAAATTTCGAGTGACTTTGCCAAACGTTTCACGGGGCGGACGAGCGGGTATACGCGGATCACAAAGTTGGAACGACGTCAGGGTGATGGGGCTGAGATGGCGGTTATTGAATTTGTCTAAGCTTGTATGAAAAAGACCGGAATGATCATCACCGAGAAAAAGGGCGCTGTTCGGGCGACGCATTTGTTTGATGCTCAGGGGCAAGTACTGGGTCGTCTCGCCACCGATATCGTGAAGGTTCTTTCCGGCAAGGGAAAGACCACGTACGCTCCTCACATCGATGCGGGTGATATCGTGATTGTTATCAATACGGACGGCATCGAGGTCACCGGGAATAAACGGGATGACAAGTTGTACCATCGGTTCTCCGGTTACCCGGGCGGGATCACGTCAATTTCTTTCAAGGATCAGCGGGAGAAGGATTCCACGAAACTCATCTGGCAGGCCGTATATGGGATGTTGCCGAAGAATTCTTTGCGCGCTCGAATGCTTACTCGGCTGCGACTTTTCAAGGGAGCTGAATATGGTAATCGGAAGATCGACGTGACTCACTAAATTTGTATACGGCTATGGCAACTGCGACCAAAAAAACAACAGTGAAAGAGACGGCCAAGAAAGAGACTGTCCTGAAATCAGCCTCAAGTGATGGCCGGTATGTCTATGCAGTCGGTCGTCGTAAGACGGCCGTTGCGCAGGTTCGTTATTTTGCGAGGGCCAAATCTGAAGTGCTCGAAATCATCGTCAACAAGCGCCCCTACCATGAATATTTCAATACGTTTGAGCAGCGCGAGGCCGTTATCGCACCCCTGAAAGTCGTAGGAAAGTCAGAGGCTGCAAAATTTTCGGTACTTGTTTCAGGTGGCGGACTTTCGGGTCAGGCCGATGCTGTCAAACTTGGGATTGCTCGTGCCCTCGTCGAGCACGATATCCTGGTGCGTCCGGCCCTGAAGGCAGAGAAACTTCTCACTCGTGACTCACGGGCTGTCGAGCGCAAGAAGCCGGGTCTGAAGAAAGCCCGGCGCGCGCCTCAGTGGGCAAAACGGTAGCTTTGACCGGTGGAGTGCAAGGGGTCGGGAAAATGGGTAAGTTTTCCCGTGGACGGAGAGTAGCGAGTCCTCGGCGCTCTGAATGGAGGCGTTCTCAAGGAGCGAAGCGACCCTAGCGGGCCAAGCGTTAACAGTGCATGAAAATCCCCGGGCGTAAGCCCGAGGGAGGTTCATAGCTGCTTTCTCAAGTGTCAACAGCGTTTGACTTATGCACAGTTAAGACAACTCGAGTGTTCTTTTGTAAAGGAGTCAGGAAATGCGGAAAGCCAGATGTTTCATCCAGGTTATCGAGTGCATGGAAGGGTCGCTTGCGAGCAAAAAGTCGGCGATACGGGATTGGGTGGCTTTGTTACCAGATCCTGTGAATTTTATCGATGTGTTCATTGAGGCTACGCGGTTCTGTCGGCAAGAAGGAATAGCTAGTTGGGAAATCATTCATTTCCAGAAGATCGGAACTGACGAGAATGACGACTGAACTCGCGGCGCGGCTGGACGTCCCATGCCCGGGTGAAAGAGACGCCGATCTCACTGGTGCTGGCGAGAGGAATCTAGAGAGGATGCCATTGACGAAGCGTGTGGGTGCTGGTAGTATGGCGTCGTTCTATAGCGACTAACATGGAGGAGTCGGAAATGGTTCTTTACAAGCAATGGCAGGTCATTTATGAAATTGGCCAAGAGGAGCCACTACTTTCTCTGGTGCTTGCCTCAATTTATATGAGCAATCCTGGAAAGCTTGGTGAGCGTCTTATTAGAGCATTTCCAGAATGCTTCTCCGAAACGCAAGCCGAAGGACCTCGACCGATGTCTGTGATTAAGCGGCTTGCGCTTGAGGCCGAACTAGCGATGTATGAGGGTCCGGGTCAGGAAATGGGGTTTCTTTTCCCGGCTTCAAACGGGATTTTGGACGAACTTTGCATTTCTACAGTTACCTTTCAGGCCGGGAAATTCCCTGAGGATGAAGATGAAGGGTGCAGAGGAGAGTTTTCGCTTCCGGAAGGAGTGAGCCCAGAGATATCACAGGGAAACATTTTTGAGTGGCAGGGCACACAACTGGTAGTCATGGAGAATAATGAGTACTATGGGGTGGTGCACGCAGTGCCAGTTGAATGTGTTGCTCTCGACCGGTAAAATCTGTCGGAGCCGTGCACACAGAAGAGCTATTCCAGTGTGCTCGCCGCCTGTACCGTTTACGCAAGTATTCGGGCAGGCGGTTTTTTGTCTATAACTATTGTCCAAACAACCCTTGGGGTTCGGGGAAGACAATGGAATCGATATCTTTGTCAGGGATGACGATAAAAAGTCTGTTTTCGGCAAAGAGGGGAAGGACCTGGCTTGGTGTGGCGGCAAATGATTTGATATCGCTGATCGCTCGGCCGCTGCGACCATCGAGCTCGATGATTTTCAGTGTGTTGCCGCGGGTGAAGAGGATATGCTCATAGTCCTCGCTCCAGACAGTGTTGGCGATGGGCTCGGAAAAACGGGCGATCTGGAGGATCTCATTTTCGGCACGGCGCGGTTGGACATCCCATGCTCGAGTAAAATACACACCAATTTCATTTGTGCTTGCGAACATGATTTTTTTGCCGTCGTTGGAGAATTGGAAGCGTTCGATACCGGTGGCAATTTCTTGAAAACCGTAGTTCTTCTCGGATGATTGGTTATAGACAAAGAGCCGTTTCTCCCCCGCTTTTTCGAGGAGGACAATACGTTCTTCGTCGTACACATCTAGCACATAATCATTGGTTCCCAGATCTTCTCCGATGGCGGGAGTGATCTCAGTTTGGTTTTCACCATTACTATTATTCCGAAAGCGGGAGAGACTGCCTGTTTCACGGGAAACAGTATAGATATAGTCGTCAGCTATTTCGTACGTGCGTACATTTTGTGCTAACAGGGAAGGGCCCTGATTGTCAGCCGTGTCGAAACGGTATAGAGAACTTCCAGCGAGAAAAATCAGTTCTTCATTGCCGGTTGCATTCCATCTGGCGCTGGCAGGCACCAGTCCGGGAACGAGATCGGAGAGTTTTTCCGTCGTGCCGTCGGTGACGTTTACGATAAAATAAATGTGATTTCCATGTTCGATGAGCGGGAGGAGAAGCTTCTTGCCCTTGGGCGACCACTCGAAGTTTTCCGAAGTAACCAAATCAAATGTGGTGTCGCTGCGTGCAAACACCTCTCGCTTGGTCTGTGTCGTGCGATCAAAGACAACCACGCTAGTTTCATTAGGGAGTTCTTTTGCCAGCGCGAAGAGTTCAGAGTTCGGATGGGGATATATCCGAGATGTGCCGGTCGTATCGGGTAGCGCAACACCAGGGTAATCGGTGCGTGTGAGGATGATGTTCCAGAATTCGCTTGAGACGCCGCTTTGGACAGTTACTCGCTTTGACCAAGGACGGTATCCCGGAGCTGAGACCGAGAGCAAATGTTCACCGGGCATGAGTCCAGTGATATGAATGGTTTGGTTCAAAACACCATAACGCTGTGGGGAGAGTGGTTCGTTGTCAATCGCAATATCTACAGACTGGGGGAGCGAGTTGACAGTGATGGATCCGGAGTAGATGAAAATCCCTCGCTCTCGACTGTACCGGTAACCAAAAGCATAAAATGTAACCAGCCCGGCGGTTGTGATACAGCCCAGCGTGAACAGCCAAAAAATGTAGCGGCGATAGCGTGAGAGACCCATAACAAGGCCATCATCACACAAAAGAGTGGCTCAGTAAAGGGCAAAAACACTCCGGGTATGTTTTGCAACGGGTGAGGCAAGTGCTACACTGGAGCCAATTATCCTGCTTTGTCTGTCCCTATGCTTGACCGACTGACGAATCTCATCGCACTCCCAAAAGACATTGCCGGAGACCTCTCAATCCTCCTTCTCTTTGTCGGAATCTCACTTCTGGTTGGATTTATTTTCGGGCGCTGGAAATTGGTGAATATTCTCATCAATGTCTACATTGCAGTTGCCCTTGTCGGGGTCATGCCGGAAGCGTGGTTTGCTCTCTCTGCGTACGCCAAAGCGATTGCCTTTATCGTGCTTTTGGTCACGCTCACGATGTTTGATGCGCGACTCTTTGATATCCATATCGCGAGTGCCGGAACGGACTTTTTCTGGCGCTTCCTCGTAACCAGTTTTCTCGTGACAGGTTCGGTCTTGTCGAGCATATTTTCTTTTCTGCCGAAGTCTGTTTCGCTTACCTGGGTGACTCCAGATCTTTACTTTTATATTGCTTCACCTTGGGCGCTTCTCTTTTGGTTGGTTGTCCCCATTTTTGCTCTCTTCTTCATCAATACGCGGTTGCGTTAATTCTGCAGAAAAGTTGAACGCGCACCGGTCCAGTTGGACTGATGCGCGTGGTGGTATCCGGTCAATGCCTGGCGTAATGACTCTGCCAGTGCCTGACATGGTCCATGTTGAGTCCGTTCTGCTGGAGCACTCGGGCGAGGACTTCGGGGTCGGCACTGCGTACCCGGTCGAGGTAGCTTTCACCCAAGATATTCGTCGGTTCACCGGCAGCAAGATGATGCACGGCGGATTCGAGCGCCGCTTTTTCGGCGAGCATTGGATAATCCTCTCTGAGACGTGCCTGCAACACGAGAGCGTCCAGGCTCCCAACGAAGGCACGGACGACCGTCGCCACTTTGGCAATCATCCACATTTCTCTCTCCTTGAAAAAAAAGTTGGAAAAACAATCACCCTGAGATTCAGGATGTTGGGAGTATATCATAATTAATCATTTCCGTCAATGTTGGAGAGCAGGATGTATTGAACTGCAAATCAAGGAGAAAGTAGGTCCTTGACAAGCCGAAAAGGGGTGCGTATACTGCTGAGGCAATAAGAGGAATTCGTCCTCTTTTGTTTTCCTTAAAAATTAGGTTATATGAGTCAGCTAATCACAGTTTTCTGTGGTTAGTCCTAAACCGTTCTGTCTTCCCGTGCGGGTTGGCAGAATGGATATCAGTCCTTCAAAAAGACTGACAACTCTTCTATTCCGATCGTGACCAATGTCGCAAGACAAAGGCATGATCACAACAGAGTGAAATCGGATGAGTGAAGCACTCTCATCCGGAAGCGGACTAGTCCGTTCTCGATAGGCTTATAAATTGAGAGTTTGATCCTGGCTCAGGATGAACGCTGGCGGCGTGGATAAGGCATGCAAGTCGAATGGGTTTAGACCCATGGCAAACGGGTTCAGATAACATAGGAATCTACCCTCGAGTCGCGAATAATCCGGAGAAATCCGGAAGAATACGCGATACCCTCTACGGAGGAATGATTTATCGCTTGAGGAGAAGCCTGTGTCCTATCAGCTTGTTGGTGAGGTAATGGCTCACCAAGGCTATGACGGGTAGGGGGTGTGAGAGCACGGCCCCCAACATTGGAACTGAGACACTGTCCAAACACCTACGGGTGGCTGCAGTCGAGAATATTCCACAATGGACGAAAGTCTGATGGAGCGACGCCGCGTGCAGGATGAAGGCCCTTGGGTCGTAAACTGCTTTTATAAGTGAAGAATGTAATGACGGTACCTTGCGAATAAGAGGTTACTAACTCTGTGCCAGCAGTAGCGGT